>NZ_JAUBQR010000471.1:0-1114 GCF_036701385.1 Microcoleus sp. Pol12B4
TGGGACGGCGGATTTATCACCTATATTGCATTTCCCACAAAAGTAGAAGCTACAGCAGCAATGAAATATTTGCTCTTGAATCAAAAAGCTGCTGATGTCGATATGCGGAAAGCCAAGCGAATGAAAGCAAAAGGCATTCGGTGGGAACTCAAAATTCGGGGTTTAGCTTTTAATGAAGTGCTGAAGCTTGCGACGATGGATATAACTGGAAAGCTAGTTATGTCGCAGGCAACTACTACTGAAGCCACAGGCTGATAATTGAAAAACTTCGTAGTTGCGCTAAGGGTGGTAAAGCGCAACTACCAACCTAAAAATCCCTAACATATTGCATTTTCCTTCTTCCTTCTACAAGATGCGTTTCATCAGCCCCAAAGCAGACTTTGCATACAAAAGAATATTCTGATCTTCCGAACCTCCATAAATTTTAATCAGCTTCCTAAATCCAATGCTGTATAGCGGAGAACCCACAATCCAAGAAATAGAAATCATTGACCCTTATTCAGCAGGAAGCGTTACAGGATTGAAAGACACTTACCTGGATGTCAAAGCCAAAATTACCGGCAACAAAACCGTGATTGTGGAAATGCAGGTACTCAATGCCGCCGCCAAGGAATCGGAAGGGGTAAAATTGAGGGGTAAATAGGATTAATTATGCGTCAGCTCGTGCGGCGGGTGGGTGATGTTAAACTGGAAGTTCAAACTAACATCCAGGGATTATCTGCGGAACAGTTAGATGATTTGCGAGAAGCTTTGTTGGATTTTAGGAGTCAAGAGGATTTGATTGTGGGGTTGGAGTCGGCTGCTGGATGAACTGATCGGTTAAAAAGAGACTCAACGGTTGAAACGGTCGAGTCTCATCGGGGATTTATAACGCGGATTTGATATAATTCTCAATCTCTGCATTCATTTAAACTTTAGTATCTGCGGGAACTTCCCTATGTACCAGCATCCAACCTAACACCGCTAAACTAACTCCGAGAGCGAGAAATCCTAAATCCCAAGCTAACTCGTTGATACCGGGTTTGACGTGGTGGATTCCCAAAATTTGATGGTCAACAATGCCTTCAACAAAGTCAAACAATCCAGCACCAATTAATATTGAACCCAAAAAAGT
>NZ_JAUBQR010000342.1:0-4253 GCF_036701385.1 Microcoleus sp. Pol12B4
TGCGCCAGCGAGCAATTTCTGCGTGATTACCAGACAGCAACACGTCGGGCACCTTCAATCCCCGAAAATCCGCCGGTCGAGTGTACTGTGGATAATCCAAAAGTCCGTCTTCAAAACTCTCAAACTTTAGGGAATCTTCCTTGGCCACAGTTCCCCGCAGCAATCGCAAAACCCCATTAATCAAAGCCAAAGCTGGAATTTCGCCCCCCGTGAGCACAAAATCCCCCAAAGACACCTCGCGAGTTACCAAATGCAGCACTCGATCGTCCACACCTTCATAATGACCGCAAATCAACACCAACTGATCCCGCTCGGCCGCCAACTCCCGAAACATCCCCTGCTGCATCGGTTCCCCCTGGGGAGTCAACAAAATCACCTCCTGCCTCGGCAAAATCGGCAGCGACTCCACCGCAGAAAAAATCGGTTCCGGCTTCATCAGCATCCCCACTCCGCCCCCGTAAGGCTCGTCATCGACTCGCTGGTGTTTGTCTGTGGTAAAATCGCGGGGATTGACAAAATTCACCTCAGCAATCTTTTTAGCTAAGGCTTTGCCCATCAGTCCCGACTCCAGGGGAGCCCGGAAAAATTCTGGAAATAAGGTAACTACGTCAAAGCGCACAATTATTGGAATTTTATTGATACATCACCTCTAGTTTGACCCTTAGGGGGAGTTCAGTTTTCAGTAATTGCTTTATTCTTTATAATTTCTTATAATTTCTGAAAATTTTTGCAAGTTAAATTCTCTTCGTTTGTCGGCGGGCCCGTTTTGTACAACAATAAATCAGTTTTTCCTGACAGCGACTGCAAGCAAACTCGCCGCCAAGCAATTGCGGGATAGCGCGATCGGCGATCGCACCTCACTCGCACCAACAAAAATTTATTCTTAAAAAGCCCTATTGTACCCACAGCAACGGCAAAATTGAATTTCACATCCAACAGAGGAAGACACACCATGCAGCAGTTGACATCTCAAGCCCTTGAACATAATATTCCCCAGCGCACGAAAACCTCGATTATGGTCATCGGGGGAGCCGAAGACAAAGTTCACGGGCGAGAGATTTTGAACACCTTTTTTTGCCGTGCTGGGGGTGCAAACGCTCGGCTGGCGATCGTTCCCTGCGCTTCTCGAGATCCCGAAGGAATTAGCAACCGCTACCGCACCATATTTGACGAAATGGGCGTTAGCGCCGTCAAAGTAGTGGACATCCGCGAACGCGAACAAGCCGAAAACCCCGTCTGGAAAGATTACTTAGAAGATTGTACGGGCGTATTCATCACAGGCGGCGACCAACTGCGGCTCTGTGGGCTGCTGGCGGACACCCCGCTGATGGAGAAAATTCGTAAAGAAACCCTTGAAGGCAAGATTACGCTCGCTGGCACCAGCGCCGGTGCTGCGGTGATGGGATATCACATGATTGCAGGTGGCGGGAGTGGGGCGTCACCGAATCGCTCTTTAGTAGACATGGCAAACGGACTTAACATTATTCCTGAGATCATCGTAGACCAGCATTTTCACAACCGCAACCGCATGGCTCGCTTGCTGTCGGCTGTGGCTTGCCATCCCGATCGCATCGCTATTGGTATTGACGAAGACACCTGTGCCTTGTTTGAGGGAGACGATACTATGAAAATTCTCGGTAAAGGCACTGTGACTATTGTTGATTCTAGGGAAAATTTTTATACCAATGAGTCTCTGGTAGGAGCGACAGAACCCTTAAGTCTGTTCAATATGCGCTTGCACGTTCTGTGTCACGGAGATTGCTACAATATGCCCCTAGGCAAACCAATGCCATCGGGAGCGTGTTCCGAGTCTGGCTGGCCCCCCGAATGCCGCACAGCCAACTAACGCAGAACATCTCTTGTCATTGATTCGGCAGAAATTAGGCGGCATTCCGGCCGAATCATGGATACAACAATAGAATAGATTCCGAAGCAGCCACGGGCTGACGCCAGGAGGAGGCAGAATCACAGAAAATTCTAACTTCGGGCTTTGAGTTTTTGCTAGCCATGGACTTTTACTTGTTTTTAGCCGATCGTAGGGGCATGAATTTTCAATTGGGTAGCCCATAACTGGAAATTCACTCCCAAACTGTTCGCAGCGAACAGTCGATCGAGCAATCTAGATCGAAATTGAATAAATGCTCCAATTATCTATAAGATTTCGCGACCTATACCCCTCTAACTGTCATGAAAATACTTAAAATCCAGACCTTACGTGGCCCCAACTACTGGAGCATCCGACGCCATAAACTCGTCCTGATGCGTCTGGATTTAGAGGAGTGGGCAGATAAAACCACATCTGAAATTCCTGGCTTCTACGAAGGATTGATCGCCGCACTTCCAAGTTTGAACGATCATCACTGTTCTCCAGGCCATCAGGGAGGATTCCTGCAAAGAGTCAGAGAAGGGACAATGATGGGACACGTAATCGAACACGTCGCACTAGAACTTCAGGAAATGGCAGGAATGCCGGTCGGGTTCGGTCGCACCCGCGAGACTGCGACCTCTGGCATTTACCAAGTAGTAATCGAGTATCAACACGAACAAGCCGGTCGCTATGCAGCCCGGGCAGGCGTGCGGATGTGCCAAAGCATTGCCGAGACAGGCACTTATCCAGCAGCAGAATTAGTTCAAGATTTGAGAGACCTGAGAGAGTTTGCTGCGTCGGCGGCCCTAGGGCCTAGCACGGAAACACTGATTAAGGAAGCAGAAGCGCGCGGCATTCCTTGGATACCTTTGAGCGCCCGGTTTATGATTCAACTCGGCTACGGGGTTCACCAAAAGCGGATTCAGGCCACTCTGAGCAACCGGACGGGAGTTTTGGGGGTAGAACTTGCCTGTGACAAGGAAGGTACCAAAAATATCCTCGCCAGCGCCGGCGTGCCGGTTCCTAGAGGAACGGTGATTAATTATTTGGATGAACTGCGCGGGGCGATCGAAGATGTCGGCGGTTATCCGATCGTCCTCAAACCCCTAGACGGCAACCACGGCCGCGGCATTACGATCGACATCAATTCCTGGGAAGCAGCCGAAGAAGCCTACGACTTAGCCAGCGCGGCATCAAAAACAAAAAGCGTGATAGTCGAGCGCTATTACGTCGGCCGTGACCACAGAGTATTAGTAGTCAACGGGCAAGTCATAGCAGTCGCAGAACGAGTCCCGGCTAACGTCGTGGGCAACGGCAGGTCTACAGTAGAACAGCTTATTGAAGAAGTAAACCGCGACCCGCAGCGAGGAGACGGACACGACAACGTACTCACCCGGATCACGATCGACAAATTGTCCCTGGATTTGCTGCAAAAACAAGGATATGCGATGGACTCCGTAGTGCCTGCCGGCGAAAGAGTATTTTTGCGGGCGACAGCAAACTTGAGTACCGGTGGCATTGCAGTCGATCGCACTGACGAAATCCACCCAGAAAACGTCTGGCTGTTCTCCAGAGTCGCTAAAATTATCGGTTTGGACATCGCCGGCATTGACGTAGTAACTCCCGACATCTCCCAACCCCTGCGCGATGTCAATGGCGTCATCGTCGAAGTCAACGCAGCGCCGGGTTTCAGAATGCACGTCGCCCCGAGTCAAGGTTTACCCCGCAACGTCGCCGGCGCCGTCTTCGATATGCTCTTCCCCTCGCCTCAACCCAGCCGGGTGCCGATTTTAGCGGTAACGGGAACCAACGGCAAAACTACAACTACTCGCCTACTCGCTCACATTGTCAAGCAGACCGGTCAGATTACTGGCTACACGACTACTGACGGCACTTACATCGGGGATTATTTGGTAGAAAGCGGAGACAATACCGGGCCGCAGAGTGCTCAATTGATTTTGTCTGACCCAACGGTGGAAGTAGCGGTGCTGGAAACCGCTAGAGGCGGAATTTTGCGCTCGGGCCTCGGCTTCGATCAGTGCGATGTCGGCGTCGTCTTGAACGTCGCGGCCGATCACTTGGGAATTGGCGACATCGACACCGTAGAACAACTTGGCAAACTCAAGAGCGTTCTCGTCGAGTCGGTAATGCCCAAAGGCTATGCAGTGTTAAATGCAGATGACCCGTTAGTTTCACAAATGGCGCAGCGTGTCAAGGCTCAAATTGCATATTTTTCGATGAACCCGGACAACGAACTGGTTGCCAAACATACTGCAGCGGGCGGGCTGGCAGCGATTTACGAAAATGGGTATTTGTCGATATTGAAAGGCGATTGGACGCTGAGAATTGAGCAGGCTGTGAACGTGCCGCTGACGATGGGCGGGCG
>NZ_JAUBQR010000019.1:0-47990 GCF_036701385.1 Microcoleus sp. Pol12B4
TGATTTTAAATCATCCAAATCTTCCTTCAGTCTTGTCTTATGGTACTCTGGCTGCTTAAAAACTGTCCGGAGTATTGTTATATAGCAGATATATATATTTTGATTTACAGCTTTGCAGTAGCCCAGAAGCGCTACTGCAAACCCCAAACTACAAAACCCCTTTAGAACTCGGAATCCGACTGGCGCGCCGCGGATCGATTTCTACCGCCATCCGCAGAGCTCGCGCAAATGCCTTAAATGCCGCTTCTACAATGTGATGAGAATTTCCGCCCTGTAACTGTCGAATGTGCAGTGTCATTTGAGTGTGGTTCACCACCGCCGAAAAAAACTCTCTCACTAATTCAGTATCGTAAGTGCCGATCCGCTGGTTGGGAATTTCCAAGCTGTAACTTAAGTGAGGCCGTCCCGAAAAATCTAGCACTACTTCAATTAAAGCTTCGTCCAAAGGTGCGATGAAATGTCCGAAGCGAGAAATGCCCGATCGATCCCCAACAGCTTTTGCTAGCGCTTGGCCCAAGGTAATTCCTACATCTTCGTTCGTGTGGTGGTCATCAATCTCCAAATCACCGATGGCCTGCACGTCCAAATCGATCAATCCGTGAGAAGCAATCTGGTGCAACATATGGTCTAAAAACGGAATCCCCGTAGACGCCTTGCAAGTTCCTACACCGTCGAGATTGAGGCTAGCAGTGACATCCGTTTCCAGTGTCGTGCGTTTCACCAAGGCGGCCCTAGCTGGTTGAACTGAAGTTGCAGGAGGTACAGAAGGGCGATCGATTATCTCCATAATTTGCAATGGGTCATTCATTAGAATTAATTAGTAATTTGGGATTAACACTTTTGTAGCGGACAGTTATTGACAGTTGACTGTTTGCAAATCTTCTTGTCAACTGTTAACTGTCTAAAAACTTCCCTGTCAACTGTCAACTGTCAACTGTCAACTGTCAACTGTTTACAAGCTGTTACATTCCCATGATTTCGTAACCAGCATCGACATACAAAACTTGACCCGTAATCCCGCTAGCGAGATTGCTGCACAGAAAAGCCGCAGCATTTCCTACTTCCTGCTGAGTCACCGTCCGCCGCAGTGGCGCCACTTCCTCAACGTGGTGGATCATGTCCAGAATACCGCCAACTGCTGACGAAGCCAGAGTCCGAATTGGACCCGAAGAAATCGCATTTACCCGAATATTTAACGGGCCCAGTTCTGCTGCCAGATAGCGAACATTCATTTCCAAAGCTGCTTTAGCAATTCCCATCACATTATAATTAGGAACTACCCGGACACCGCCCAAATAAGTCAGCGTCACAATACTGCCACCCTCCGCCATCAGCGGTTTAGCTGCTGCACAAAGCCGTACCAGCGAGTAAGCGCTAATATCCAAAGCATTGGAGAAACCTTGGCGCGAAGTGTTGGTGAAATCTCCCGACAACTCGTCTTTGCCGGCAAAAGCCAGACAGTGGATTAGGACATCTAACTTGCCCCATTTTTCCGCGATGGTTTGAAAAGTAGACTCAATTTCGCTCTCGTCTTGGACATTGCAGGGCAAATACAGACTGGGATTGAGCGGTTCCACCAGTTCAGCGACTTTGCGCTCGTGCTTGCCTTTCTCGTCCTTCAAAAAAGTTATGCCGAGGTTGGCCCCAGCTTTGTGGAGCTGCTGAGCTATACCCCACGCGATCGAGCGATTGTTGGCAATGCCCGTAACAAGAGCATTTTTTCCGGTCAAATCTATCATCTGTATTTCTTCTAGAAGCAACTAGCACCGTTCTCATTGGCTCTCTGCGACAACCCCGCCAGTTTAGACACAACTGATTCAGCTTTAACTGATTCAGACACAATTGAGACACAATTGATATTAATTTTGCTGTGGAGCTACATGGGGGCGGAATTGAAAAAGTTAAGAGAAGGGCTAGATTTAATCATACAGTGCGTGTTTACCTTAACATTAGATGGAAGTAACCGAATCCTTGGATATTGGAGGTTGGGCAGTATATTTACTCAATAAAGGTTAATCGGCAAGTTATAAAGTATTGATTAGTACAAAGGATCTAGTCGTGACGCATGATAGACCGCTAGCAGCCGTGTTCCGCCAAATCAGCGGCGGGGCGTTTCCACCCATTGTGGAAACCTTTGAACGGGGCAAGACAATTTTTTTCCCTGGAGACCCGGCTGAGCGCGTCTACGTTCTCATTAGAGGTGCTGTGAAGCTCTCCAGGGTGTACGAAGCAGGGGAAGAAATTACAGTCGCCCTCCTACGCGAAAATAGCGTATTTGGGGTGCTGTCTCTGATTACGGGACACCGCTCGGACAGGTTTTACCACGCGGTAGCCTTTACGCCGGTGGAATTGATCTCGCTGCCGATCGAACAAGTCGAGAAAGCGCTCAAGGAAGACCCGGAACTGTCGATGGTGATGCTACGGGGACTGTCATCTCGGATTTTGCAAACCGAGATGATGATCGAAACCCTGGCTCACCGAGATATGGGTTCGAGGCTCGTCAGCTTTTTGCTGATTCTGTGCCGGGATTTTGGCGTGCCCGGTACGGAGGGGATTACGATAGATTTGAAGCTGTCCCACCAGGCGATCGCCGAAGCGATCGGCTCGACGCGGGTAACTGTGACTCGTTTGCTCGGGGATCTCAGACAAGAAACCATGATCTCGATCCACAAGAAAAAGATCACAGTCCACAACCCGGTGGCCTTAAGCCAGCAATTCACTTGATGCCGAGAAAGTATGGGATTTTGGATTTTGGATTTTAGATTCAATCCAAAATCCAAAATCCAAAATCTAAAATCGGAATGACTGCTGGATACATCCTGGTATTTGTAATTTTAGTGTTGGGGGGTGTGATCGCCACTGTCAGCGATCGCCTTGGGACGAAAGTCGGCAAGGCAAGGTTGAGCTTATTCAAACTTCGCCCCCGCGATACTGCTGTTGTTGTGACAGTGATGGCTGGCAGCATCCTGTCAGCACTGACTCTGGGCATTTTGTTTGCGACTAGCAAGCCACTGCGAACGGGAGTTTTTAGAATAGACGAGATTCAAAAAAGGCTCAACAACGCCCGCAGAGAAATCAACCAGGCCACTCAAGAAAAAAATCGAGTTGAAACTGAATTAGCTCAAGCCAGAGCCGCTCAAGCGCAAGCTAGAGCGAATTTAGAGCAAATTAATCAATCCCTCCAAGCCGCTAATGCCGAGCAAGCTCGGACGCAAACAAAATTAAACTCGCTGCGGGCCCAGCTCAACAGCGTGCAAGCAGCCAAGTCTAAAACTGAACAGCAGTTAAGTCAGGTAGAAGCGGCTAAATCTAAGACAGAAGAACAGCTCAGCACTGTGGAAGCGGCTAAATCCCGCACCGAAGAACAATTGAAACTGGTTGAAACGGCCAGATCGACTACACAAGCTCAGCTCGATCGCACCGAGAACCAATTGAAAACAGTTTCTGCTCAAAAAACGACTTTAGGAGCGGAAATCGCCCAACTGCAAGAGGAACGCCAACAGTTAATCGAGCAGGTAAAAACTCAAATTGCCCAGCGCGATCGAGAA
The DNA here is from genome assembly GCF_036701385.1 of Microcoleus sp. Pol12B4. Taxonomy (NCBI): domain Bacteria; kingdom Bacillati; phylum Cyanobacteriota; class Cyanophyceae; order Oscillatoriales; family Microcoleaceae; genus Microcoleus; species Microcoleus sp. Pol12B4. The sequence goes on from NZ_JAUBQR010000019.1 coordinate 3,549, forward strand.
ATTGCCAAGCGAGACGCAGAAATTGCCCAGCGGGACAAGGAAATTGTCGATCGCAACGAACTAATTGCCCAGCGGGACAAGGAAATTGCCCAGCGAGTGCAAAATCTGGCCGAGCGCGATCGAACTATTGTCGAGCGCGACAAAGTAATTGCCGAGAGAGAAGCACTCTTAGAAACCTTGGCACAGCAACAAGCTCAACTCGAACAGCAACAAACTTTATTGCAGCAGCAAGTGCAAGTTTTGGAACGCGATTTTCAGGCAATCCGCGAGGGTACAGTTGCCATCAGGCGCGGTCAAATTTTAGCTGCTGGCGTCGTTCGCATCCTCGAACCCGGTATGGCGAGTCGCGCGATCGATCGGCTTTTGCAAGAAGCAAATAAAACCACCGTCGGACTCATGCAGCCGGAAAATAGAAAGGTTAGGGAGCAGGTTATTCAAATTACTAAAGCAGAAATCGATCAACTCATTAGTCAAATTAAAGACGGTCAAGACTACGTGGTGCGGATTGTCGCCGGCGCTAATTACCTGCGGGAAGAAAAGGTAATTAAGGTATTTGCAGAAGCAGAAATCAATCGAGTTGTGTTCCGCGCTGGAGATGTCATTGCAGGAGTTGCTATTGATCCGGTGACATTAACCGACGAACAGGTGCGACAGCAGTTGCTGCAATTAATAGAAGCTTGTCAATTTCGCGCTCGCCTCATCGGTGTTGTCGGCGGTAGAGTTCAAGTGGCCGACAATGAGATTGAAACTTTAGCTGGTTTTATCGAGCGATTGCAGCAGTACGACAAACCGCTGGACGTTCAGGCGATCGCCACAGATGTCACTTACATCGCCGGCCCGCTTAAAATAGATTTAGTTGCCCTTGAAAACGGAGCCGTTGTTTTCCGCACGGGACAACAAAAACCAGGTCCAGGAGATTTGAAAATTCAAAAATAAACTTGGTAATTAATAATAGGTAACTGGCTATGATTTTAGGTTTCGATCCAGGTAAAGACAAATGTGGCATAGCTGTAATGGGTAGAGATAAGAAGGTCTGCTACCATCAAGTTGTACCCTCCGAGAGTGCAATTTCTACTATTCAATCTTTGTGCGAACAGTTTCCCATTGAGTTATTGGTGCTCGGAGATCAAACGACTTCTAAAAGTTGGAAACAAAAACTGATGCAGAGTTTGTCGCCTGCGCTCAAAATTGTTCAGGTTGACGAGAGGTACAGCAGTTTAGAAGCGAGGGAACGCTACTGGCAAATGTACCCTCCGACCGGACTCGACCGCTTGATTCCGAAGGGAATGCGGACGCCGCCGAGACCGGTGGACGATATTGTGGCGATCGTCCTGATTGAGAGGTATTTGAATAAAAGTTAGTCAATTTTATAACCGTTACCACTGATTCTCTTTGATTATTAAGGAATCAATATATTTTTGCTGGTATTGAATTTTTCACTTAAATAAAATAAACCCTAAATTTAGAGGATGGATCGTGGATAACAATTAGTGCTACTTGATAACACCTTCGGTCAAAATTACCTTACCATTCTGCCGGACTTGCAGCCGTTGGGGGTTAATCGAATAGATAATATTGCCGTTAGTCGCTTCATAAGTTCCGTCGTCACCTGTAGTTACTTGCATGACATTGATTTGGCTGCCATTTATTTTGCTGAGGCCGCGGTAAAAAATATCGCCTTCCTGGGTTTTGCAAATGTATATAGAAAAGTTTGGCGTTGCGAAAGATTGCACCATTTCGGCCCTCGGACATCCCTCAACTTGAGCAATTTGCAGCGGTTGATTATTGCCCAAAGTGTTGGGTGCGATCGCCGGAACTTTCCCAATCGGTTCATTTAATGCAGTTGCTTGTGCTGAAGCGGTCAAAAAGCTGTGAAGCGAAGCTATCCCGTTCCCCGCAGGGGTTCCCAAAGGGTAGGGAATCGCACTAATGCCTGCCATAACTAGAACTACTCCTTTAAGACTCTTAACTATATCTTTATAAAACATCTTGCCACTCCTGGTTTTAACTATATAATTATATCTTAAGCGATCTTTGCTGGATATTAATAATATTTAATATCAGAAGTGAAACGATGCAGGAACAGGGTATACCGTCGGTTTAAGTAAGGTGCGAACTGTGCACCTTACACCAGTGAAAATACACAAGTATGTCAATGCGATCGAAGGAAAGCAATCTCTTGCATTGAGGACATTTTTAAGATTTTATGACTTGTTCACGCCGATCAGAGAAACCGGGTTTATTCATATATTTCTCGTTACTAAACCTTTGATTTTCCTATAAACCAGGTTTCTAGCCCCCCGGGCGATCGCGAACTGACTCAGTTACAGGGTAATGTTTATTTGCGCTTAGCTATTTAGTCAATATTAAAAAGGGAAACAGAAGATACATTTTTCCTCCCATTTCCCATTTTTTAGATAACCTTCGTCCTGACTGCGAACCTGGTAATTAATTAACTGCTGCCAACTGTTTGTCTTTGATTTCCACAGGCGCGGTTAATGCCTCTTCCAAATCTGCAAAGCCGAGTTTTTCCTCCAAAATTGCCATCACTTCGCGGCCGAAATCATTGGAATTACGCTGCCAAGCTTCTAAACAAATTTGCCCGAAAAACGAACCCAAAGGCTCGGGATTCCACAGCAACTTGCGCGCTGTCCAAGGCATCAAACTCATCGGATCGTAACCAGGTTGCAGAATCTCCTGTTTAAAGGCGTATTCTTCCAAAATTGTGTGCGGCTGCAGTCCGATAAAGAAAATAGCTGGTTCTACTTTATCTGCTCCAAAAATCCGCTCTAATTCTCGGTGATAAGCAATAGTTTGCCGGATGGTTTCAAAGGTTTCGTCAATGACGTTAAACGAGTAATTCACGGAAACCACATCGTTGTAACCCGCTGCTTTTAAATCGCGACAATTTTCCAAAACTACTCGCAAGTTGTAGCCCATCCGCATTTTACGAACCAGTTCCTGGGAACCGCTGGTGATGCCGATTTCAAAGTAATTCATCCCCGTTTTTACCATCAAATCGCACAACTCGGGTGTGAGATTGTCCGCACGGATGTAAGCGGCCCAGTGTATGTCAGTCATGCCGGCGGCGATGATTTTTTGCAATAATTCGATCGCATCATCGATGAATTTGCGTGCTGGGATAAATTGAGCGTCGGTAAACCAGAAATTGCGAATACCTCGATCGTACAATTGCCGAATCTCCGCCACCACCTCATCCGCCGGATTGATCCGCACTTGCTTGCCTTCAATCACCGTATAAATGCAGTAACAGCAATTATGAGGACAGCCGCGTTTGGTTTGGACTCCGACGTAGAAGTCCATATCTTGTAGATAATAGGAAAATTCCGGCCAAATGGTTTCGATGTAGTTATAGTCGCAAGCAGTTTTTTCGATGTTGGCTGGTTTTTCGTGAATTAGCTTCGCGCGCGGGACGGTTTCTCCCACCACATAACATCTTTCCTCGGCCAAATCTTCGCCCTTAATCAACTTCTCCAGCAAAGCTTCGCCTTCCCCCACCGAAACCACTGTTCCGGCCGGCAAACTGCGTCCCAACTGCTCGTAAAACACGCTCACAGCACCACCGCCGACCACTGCACGAGCTTCGGGGCGGTATTTCCGGGCCCGCTTCAATCCGCGCTTAATCAGTCCCAAATTGCGCCAGAGTTCGGTGTAGTAAGACGCGGCTAAACGCAGTCCTCCGAGTGCTCCCCGGAACTTGATCAGCGGATTTTTGGCGTAGTAAAACTCGAAGGCATTTTGCAACGGATTGCCGCCCCTGCCGCCCACGGGCGCATAAATTTGAATGTCCCGCCAAGAGAAAACCAGCAGAGTCGGCTTAAACTCGTCTATGCTGGCATCTAAAGCTTTAGCGAAATCTAGGGGGGGTACGGCACCTAAATCGAAAATGCGCTGTTCGACATCGGGAAACAGCTTGTGTACGTGATCCGAAAGATACACAACTCCGATCGGGAAAATAGGATTGCAAGGGAGGCGAACGTACAGGACTCGGTTTTCTCGGTTTTCCATGATTGCCATATCCTAAAGTGGAACTTTTTCAGCTATGTTAATATTCTTTTAATATAACTTTACAATATGTCTAATTTTCGCAATTTGACATTAAATATTCTTAAATTTTTCTATTGGGATCAAGGCCGAGCTTGTTGGTATCGATCGCCAACAGCAGTAGGAAAAAGCTACTTTTTAAGTAAATACAGCGTATTTTGACCGAAAATCTCAGCAGAGAGTCAAAAATCACGTATTTATCCGGCTAAATACAAATTTTCGCGCGATCGGTCTCTAATGTGTAAGGGAGTTGGTAGTCGGCTTTACAGTAGGCTGGGATCGCCTAGTGTTAGCCTGAGAAGATAACTAAAACTTTTAGGCAAGGCTCCCTCAGCAGTTATGGCTCAAATTCTTGACCCCGTACCCTCAGACACCGACAGCAAGATTCTGTGCTGCTACGTCAACGCCACCAGTCAGATTCAGATTGCTCGCATCGCCAACATTCCTAACTGGTACTTTGAACGAGTGGTGTTTCCCGGACAGCGCTTAGTGTTTGAAGCGATGCCGGCCGCAGCATTGGAAATTCACACCGGGATGATGGCTAGTGCAATTTTGTCGGATAAAATTCCTTGCGATCGCTTGCAGATTAACGAAGGCCCCTACTCAAACGTCAATCCTAGCAGATCGCCAGAGGCAGTTCAGGGCGATCGAACAGCAATGGCCGGCCGCCCCAAATCCCGAGAAATCTCAGAACCTTTGACTGTACCGGCACTAACCGCCGTCGATTAATCGGAGTTGTGAGTTTTGAGTTATAAATTGTCAGTGAATTGATAACTCCGCGCTCAAAATTCCAACTTCAGCAAAGCGTTAAAAACTCAACACTTAAGAATCAAAGTTTGTGAAATGAATTTTAGATCAAAACTCCCGACTGCAAAGATTGTCTGGTTTTTCGTACTTCCCTGAGTTTTGTTGGCGGGATCGACAACTGTGCAAAAATAGCATTACACAGCTTCTCGAATTCAGCCATGTCAGCACAACCGATCGCCCTTTCCCCATCTTCTGCTCCAGTATTTGAGCCAGCGGTCTTCCGGCTTTCTCCCCTGATTAGAATCACGCTGTTGAGCTTGTACACAGCCCTGACAATTCCATTGCCGTTTTTGTCGGAAGTAACGAAAGCACCCGTTCCCCCTGCCGCACTTTGGGCGGGAATTGTTGTTGGCGCTGTGGGCCTGTACGGCGTGCTCAGTGAAAGGGTAATTTTGAGCGAGGAAGGGATTGAAGTCAGCTATCCCAAGTGGTTTCCGCGTTTTTTTCGCAAGGGTTGGTCGCTACCTTGGACTGAGGTAAAAGCTCTCAAACCTCGATCGACTGGTCAAGGAGGTTTAGTTTACTATTTTTTGAGTCATTCGGGTGAAGGTTATTTGTTGCCAATGCGGGTGGCTGGATTTGCTAAATTAGTCGGTTTGGTGGAAGCAAAAACAGGTATTGATACTAGAGATGTTCGTCCTTTGTCGCAGCCTTGGATGTATCTTATTTTGCTCTTCTGTACGCTGCTGCTGCTGTTGGTGGATGCGTGGACTATTATCACGGCGATCGGGCTTAAAGGTAATCTGTAATATTATGTCTGTTGTCTATTTAGTTTGTAACTTTTGGGCGGAGCTGGTGTCTACCCACAAGATTTGCCATAAATATAAGCAGACAAATTAAATGCTCCACAACTTACAAACCTCTTTTATTAGACAATATTGAATAAGTCTTCGGGCGATAAACCGCAGATGTAAGGCAGATAAACACAGATAATTGAAGGAATTGAGATTTCTTGGAAAAGCAATGCAAATCTATTGTGTTCATGTCAGTCGCCAGCATCAGCTAAAAAATATTTAGTTTGCATTTTGAAATTCTTAAAGTTCTTGTGGAATGGGTCAGAAAGCCTGCTCCAAATATGCAGGTTAAATGTGGAACATTTTATCAAACACGCCCGAAAATGAAAAACTCGGTTTCTTTAAGAAGCCGAGTTTTTACGTATTCTATTGTTTATTTGAGCTACTTAACTTCAGGCGATCGCCGACTGTTAGGTGATTCGTAGTAAACTCCAGAACCTGTATCGGAGACAAAATGACAATCCCAGTAAGAGCGAATAAAGCTCTTCCAAATTGGATCGGTTGACTTGCGATAATAATCGCCCAACACTGGTTTAATTGCTTCCGTTGCTTCCTTCAAGTGATAATGCGGCATTGTCGAGAAAATATGGTGGGCTACGTGGGTGCCGATATCGTGATGGATGGAATTGATGATTCCGTAGTCGCGATCGATCGTAGACAATGCACCTTTCAAGAAATACCAATCATTACCGCGATACCAAGGAATATCGGCTTCTGTGTGGTGCAGGAATGTGACCAAATCCAGCCACATCACGAACACTACATAGGGAACCAAGTAAAACTTGAGTAAAAACAGCCAACCAAACTGATAGGTTAGCGCGCCTAAAAAGCCTACCATCAGTACCAAGGATGCGGAACTCGTCAACACATCCCATTTTTCGGACGGACGGAAAATCGGGCTACCGGGCATGAAGTGAGAACCTGCCCGATCGGGCGATCGCCGAAATAGATAAATTGGATAGGCAAATAACATCAAATAAAAGCGTCCCAGCTTTTCGTACCAAGGCATTTGATTGTATTTGCTCTCCGATACCGGATACCAGCTTTCATCGTTATCTAAGCTGCCTGTATTTGCGTGGTGGGTTCTGTGACTGATCCGCCAACCGTGGAAGGGCACGAGAATTGGAGCGTGCGAGAGGTGTCCGATCAGGTTGTTGAGCCATTTGCTCTTAGAAAATGAACCGTGTCCGCAGTCGTGGCCCACTACAAACAATGCCCAAAACATGGTTCCCTGCATCAACCAAAAGATTGGGTAAAAAAGCCACGAATCTAAGGTGTAGGCGATCGCATACAAACCTGCGATGATGCCAATATCTAAAAAGAAATAAGCCAGAGATTTCCATGCCGAGGGCTCAAAACAGTGGGCTGGAATGGCTGCCTTGATATCTTGAAGAGTAAAAGGTAACTCTGCTGTACGAGAGGATGAGCCTTGATTGCTCGCGGGATTGAGAACAGTATTTGATTGCACGAAGTTTCCGATTTAAGCTGACTTGAGAAACCGCATTCCGCCTTCTTTTAACAGTCAATCGATTTTAGATTTTAGATTTTAGATTTTAGATTCACTCCACAGATTAATTTGGGAACTTAACTAAGATCTAAATTTTTTGGCTCTACCCGACATGAGTCGGGGGCTTGTATCTCTGTGCAGGTGAAGTAACATTCAACCTGCAAGGAGCCATATTTTTAATCTGCAAGGGTTTCTAAAGTGCTTTAGTTCGCATGAATAGCCCGTCCGCGATTCTCAAGCAAGTTGGCTTGTGGAATACTTGTATGGGAAAAATTAGTGCGATCGACCCTGTTATCTGAAAAAATCTCATGTGCCCGTTGTAGGTGCGAAATGCGACTTCAATCTGAGAGTGGACATCTGGAGGAACTACCTCCAGGCTGCAGGTAGCATACAGCGTTTCGAGCAAAAATTGTGAACGAGTGTATAGGGAAAAGCCCATCGATTTTAGATTGGCGATTTTAGATTTTAGGACAAATCTCCAATCTCCAATCAGAGTTTTGGGTGTCACGCAAGTTCTACCCAACCGACTGTTCACTACAGTTCACAAATTCTGCAAGAATTGCTAAAACTAAGTTAATGTAACATTTCTACACACATTCTGGCAATGACTTACCAGAAAAACTGGAAAATCCCTAAATTGCCGAAAGTTACGGGCGATCGCTTTCTCTATTTTTGATTTTCTAGGTTCCAGCTTTTTCTAATATGAGCTTAGACCGTTTTACCACTTCTGGAACGTCGATCGGATAATCACCGGTGAAACACGCCGAACAAAAACTCATCGGGTCTTCGTTAGTCGCCCTCAGCATTCCATCCCAACTCAAGAAAGCCAAAGAATCCACCCCAATTTGGGCACCGATTTCTGCAACTGACTTAGTAGCAGCAATCAACTGATCTTGATTGTCGGTGTCTATCCCGTAGAAACAAGGATGAGTCACTGGCGGTGAGGAAATTCTCATGTGGACGGCGGTTGCACCCGCATCCCGCAATGCTTTGACGATTTTGCGGCTGGTTGTGCCGCGCACGATCGAATCGTCGATAATGATTACCCGCTTTCCTTCCAACACATCTTTAAGAGGGTTGAGTTTCATGCGGATTCCTGACTCCCGCATTGTCTGAGTCGGTTGAATAAAAGTGCGCCCGACGTAGCGATTTTTAATCAATCCTTCGGCGTAAGGAATGCCGGAAGTTTGAGAAAAACCGATCGCCGCCGGGATTCCAGAATCGGGAACGCCGATGACTATATCCGCATCAGCCGGAGATTCTGCTGCTAACAAACGCCCGATCCGCAGGCGGTAGCTGTACAAACTTTCACCTTCCATCTGGCTATCGGGTCGAGCAAAATAGATCATTTCAAAGATGCAAAGTTTGCGCTTTTGTTGCTGACTCCAGTGGAAGGAAGCCATACCTTCCTCTGTAATCCAAACTAATTCTCCCGGTTCTACGTCCCGCAAAAATTCAGCACCGATAATATCCAAACCACAAGTTTCCGATGCTAAAACGTATCGTACCGGAGTTGTGGGGAGGATGCCAATTACCAACGGGCGGACGCCGTGGGGGTCGCGGACTCCCATCACGCCTTTGGGGGTGGCGATGGTCAAACTAAAAGCTCCTTGGCACATAGCAAAGGCGCTGATCGCTGCTTCCAGCCAGTCTTTACCCTTATCTACCTCGGAACCGATCGCCACTGCGATCGCCTCTGAATCCGTCGTGCTGACAAATTCGCACTTCCTAGAAAGCAATTCTTCCCGCAATTCTTTGGTATTGACAAGATTCCCGTTATGTGCTAACGCCAGACTTCCCAAACGAGTTTTGACAACCACAGGCTGAGCGTTGACCACGCGCGAGGAGCCCGTAGTAGAGTAGCGAGTGTGGCCTACGGCTAAGTTACCAGGCAAGTGACCTAAACTCGATTCGTTGAAGACTTGGGAAACCAGTCCCATATCTTTGTGCAGGTGGACTTTTTCACCGTCAAAGGTAGCAATTCCTGCTGATTCCTGACCCCGGTGCTGCAAGGCATACAAACCGAAGTAGGTCAACTTGGCGACATCTTCACCCGGTGCGTAGATACCGAAAACACCACAAGCTTCCTCGGGCTTGTCGGGTTTGCTAGAATGCTCGTCAGCCGCGAAGGAATGGTTGGGAATCATAGATGGGTGGGTTCCTAATGGGGAAGGTGGGTTAGGGGGACAGTTTCAGCGGGAAATCTTGTTTGCGAAAGCGTCGCATAACTTAACATTCCCTTAATCTTGCCACGGATCTGTCATTATTTTCAACTCGTGTAGCATTTCAGACAGAAGCGATGCGGCTTTTAATGGCATTGTAGTATCGATCGCCCTCAAATCCTATATTAACCTTGATTAACGGCGGGCGAGGGATTCGGCGATTGAAAGAGACTGTGGGCGAATTTGCCAAGGGTGTTACTCCTCACATCTGGAATACAGCATTGGGTTTCACTCTGACTACTTAATAGCTATATGGTTAATTAAATTTTTAGTCCCGATCCACTATTTTTAGGGTGAAGGGTAAAACCATTTTTAAATTCGCCCACAGTCTCTTTTAACCGCCGAGTCTGATCTACTTATTTTTCTGTTGAGTCTTCGCTTGTTCGATCGCAATTTCCCTGACTGCTTGGAAAGAACTCAAATTCGATGAACCCTCAATCGCCTTCACCGCCAAATCTTGAACCTGTTTTAAAGCAGAATCCAGTTGTTTCGACAAGCTAGCAAGGCGCGCATCTTGATTTTGAATTGTCTGCAACATCCCTTGAATTTGCAGTTCATAATTTTGCTTTTGCCCTTCTACATCTTTAGCCCACAAATCAGCCTTAACTTTAGCTTGGTAATTGCCAATATTGCGGCCATTATCTTTCCCGTTCTTGATATTAGCTTCCAGTTCTTTCGGGAAAGCTTCTACCTTTGCTTTCACCTCAGTATAAAGTTTTTCTCGTTCCGAAATAGATTTTTCGCGTTCCGCCCACTGTTTCTCCTGTTCTTGCTGAAACTCTTCGATTTCTTGATACAGCCTTTTCTGGCGTTGTTGGTATTCTTCGATGTCCAGATTTCGCTGAAGATTCAAATCATAATCATACAACTCTTCATCTCGCTCGCGAGCTTTTTGGTGATGCTCATTGCGTTCTTTAACGGCCAACTTTTGCAGTTCCTGCTCTTTTTCCCAAGCTTGCCGGCGTTCCAACAATTCCTGTTCAACAGTTTCGCGCTGTTCGCTGAGTTCGCCAGCAAAAGTTTTCGCGCTTTCTTCGTACTGTTGAATTAAAGTGTCCAGCGTATCTTCTGCAACATCTTCTAAACTGTGCAACTCTTGCAGTTGTTGAATTTCCTCGCCCACAGTGCGCCGCAATTCTTCGACTTTAGCAGCTTCCGAGGTTAATTTTTCAGACAACTCGCTGACAGCGCCACCAAAGCCAAATTGCAGCAAAATCAAATTGTCGATTGTGGACTGCATTTTTTGTGGATTTTCAGTTAAAGCCATTGGTTTTGGTGCCTCCACAATAGGTTTTTCTGGGACTGCTGTTTGCTTTTGGGAAGCGTTTAACACTTTGATTTGCGATTCTAGCTGCGCTTTTTCTTGCGCTGCTTCCTTGTACGCTTCTAAGATTTCAGCCTTGGTGCTTTTGTCGCTAACTTTTTTGTTCATGACTTTTCATTTCTTAATAGCGTGGAAAATTTCTGTCATTTTTCGTAAGGTGTGTATTGCACACCCTACTGGGTTTTAAGCTTTGCTGGCAAAAGCTTTCATTGCCAAATCTTGCGCTTGCTTCATCGTGGCTTGCAGTTGCGCGGAAATTTCGGCGATTTGTTCGGTTTGTCGCCCAATTGTCTGCTGTAAAGATTGGACTTTCAATTCATATCCTTGCTTGCTTCCTTCCCATTCTTTATCCACTAAATCTGCCTTGACTTTAGCTTCGCGGGAAACTTCTTGAATTGCTTCTTCTTTGGCTTTGACATAAGCCTGTTTTAGTTCTTCTTCAAATCCGGCGGCTTTTCTTTGATTCTCTTCAAACTCCGCTTGATTGTCGCTGAGGACTTTTTCCCGTTCCACCCAATTTTTTTCTTTTCCGCGGGTAGATTCTTGCAAATCCCGTTCTAGTTTACGCTTTGTTTCTTCGTATTCGTCGGTTTCGATTTTGCGGGTGCGCTGTAATTCGTATTGGTAATCGGCTGTTTCTTCCTGGCGCTTTTTAGTTATGAGTGCAGTCTCTTCTTGAAATGCTACATCAAATTCTTGTTGTTCTTTTTCCCAAACCTTGCGTTTTTGGGTCGTGTCTTTTTCTAGAATTTCGCGTTGGTTAGCAGCGTTTTGTTCCAGCAGGGTCAATTTTTCTCGGTGCTCTTGAGTTAAAATGTGGAGGGCGTCTGCTACAACTCTGATTTGCTGCAACTCTTGCAATTGTTCGGCTTCAATTTCGATCGCGCGTTTTAATTCGTCTAATTTTGAAGATTCCGCCTTCAGTTTTTCCGAAAGTCCGCTGGTGATGCTGCCGAAATCTAATTGCAAGTCTGCCAAGCCTTTGACGATGCTGTCAATTGTGTAGGTGGAAGCGACTTCGAGGACTTGTTTGTTTTTGGCTTTTTCGGCTGACTGTTCTTTGGTTTCGACTTTGGATTCGATCTTTTTTTTGTCGGCTAAAATCTGCTGAAAGTTTTGCAAAATTTGGGCTTTGCTATCTTTGGCAGGTGCTAGTGTCATAATGCTTTTACTCCTGATTCTAACTTTTCGAGACTTTTGAGTGAGATGTTTTTAGTTATTGTGAGTTGCGGAGTTGGCTGAGAATGGCTTGGTATTTTCTGGCGGCATCGGATTTTTCTTCGGGATTGGCGCTGGCTAGAGTTTTGAGAATTTTCCAGCAGCGATCGCACCGATTTCCTTCCCTGCAATCGCACTCATCAATTATACTCAAAAGTGTACCTTTTAGCAATTGATTTTCGGCTAACAAAGCTCGGTAATTCCGCTGGACTGATTCGGCAACTAAAGTCATGTGTTGGAAGTCTTCGGTGAGACTTTCGATGTCGTTAACTGCGTCTGTCCGAATTTGGTCTAGCAGCTCAAGATTCTCTTTCAAACGGCTTTCTTGCAGGTTTGGTTTGGTTTTCAGGTTGGTTAATTTCTTCATTTCAGTCTGTGGTAACAGTTATGGTAAAGGCGCGATTAAATCGCGCCTTTACAACAAAATTAGAACAAGTCAGCAGTTAATTGGTCTTCGGCTGGCGGTAGCGACATAGCGCCGTTGGAATTCAAAGCAATAGCATCGCTTTCACCGCTAGCGTGAGCAGCCATCAAGCAGGCAACTTGCTGTGCCGGCAGGTTATCTAAACACACCATAGCTTTTGTTCCTTCTAAGTCAATCATCCGCGATTGATTGCTAGAATCTGACAAAACTGCTGCGGCTTGGTCGATAACCGCCCAATCTTTCCGCTCGTTCCAAGACCATTTTAAACTGTAGTAGTTGATCGGTTTTACTACTCCGCTGTCGTCTGGTTTGTTACAGTCGGCGAGAGAATCACTTCTCTCGTCTCTGCTACAGAACCGTGCTTGAAAGTTTCCCTTCACACGGCTCCTCAGTGATTTGTCCTTTGTCATAGGAACCTCTAATTGAACCATCTTTGGTTGTTTTTGTGTCGTGGCAATGTCGATGCAATAATTGGAGATTTTTGTATTCTTCCTTTCCCCCTAAAATCTTGGGGATTATGTGGTCAATCTCCATTACATCTTCTTCTTTGAAATACAATCCGCAGTAGGTACATTTCCCTTTTTGTTTCTTCAGTAGTGTTGCCACTCTGTGAGGCATTTCTGGGTTGTTTCCCATTCTTGTACTCCAGTAAACTAGATTTCCGTCATAAGGTGACAGATTGCCTTTAACTTTCACATGACGCACTATCGGAGTGTCTGTATGTGCTAGTAGCCGAAGTAAGTTATCCTTTTCTTCTTTGGCTGCAAATATCCAGTTGTTTTTGCCTACTGTATGCCAGTAATTCCCGGCTCCTTCTCGCCAATTTTGTTTGGGATGGCGGTATTTTGCCCAAGCTTTTAGCTTCAGGAATATTTCATGGTCTAGTTCTGAGTAAGCATCTCTACTTACTACAGTGGAGTAGTAGTTTGCCCATCCTCTTATAACTGGATTTAACCTAGTTATGAGCGCCTTTTGTGGTGCTGTTTTATGGGAGTCTATAATCCTAGCCATTTTCTGATAATGTTCCCTTAACTTTGTCTGGCTTGGGGTGATGATTGTTTTGAAACCTTGCTGTGACTCGTATTTTCCCACCTTGAACTGTTGGATTGTAAATCCTAAGAAATCAAATCCTAAGTTTCCTTGATATTTGATTAAAGTGTGACTTATCTTTGTCTTGCTTGGTTTCAATTCCAATCCCATGCTTTTCAACCATTCAGAGATTAGTTCTCTGCATCTTTGGACAACGGTTAAGTCTTCATGGAGAATCACGAAGTCATCGGCGTATCGAATAAAGGTTAAGCTTTGACACTTCATTTGCCAACTTTTTTGGTTTCCCCGTTCATTTTTCATGTCGAGGGTTTTGGCAAATTCCTTGATTCGATGTTCCATCCCGTGAAGGGCAATATTTGCCAGTAATGGAGAAATAACTCCGCCCTGTGGCGTTCCCTCAGATGTTGGAAACAACTGCTTGCCGTCCATTACTCCCGCTTTTAACCATGCACGAATCTGTCGGCGGATGGTGGGGGATGTATTTAATTTTCTTAGCAGTGCTTCATGGTTGATGCGGTCGAAGCATTTGGCAATGTCAGCATCCAAAACAAATTTAGGCTGCTTATTTATTGCACTGTATATTGCTCCGATGGCATCATGGCATGAGCGTCCTGGTCTGAACCCGTATGAGTTAGGTTCAAATTGTGCTTCCCATTCTGGTTCTAAGGCCAGTTTGACAAGTGACTGCAAGGCACGGTCTTTCATGGTGGGTATGCCTAAAGGTCGTTTCTCGTCCGTACCGGGCTTGTCTATCCAAACTCGCCTGGTTGGACTAACTTTTGCACTCAGGTTTAATTTGTTTAGTAAGTCAAGACGTTGCTTTGGGGTCAGCGATTTAACGCCATCCACACCAGCCGTCTTTTTTCCTTGGTTATCCTGAGTGACCCTACGCACCGCCAATGCTTTTGCTGACCAAGACTTCATCAACGTTTTCTGGAGCCTGCGAATTGCTTTCACATCACCACGCTGAGAGGCTCTGTAGATTCGTTTTTGCAACTTGAAAATCCGACGTTCTAGCTTTCGCCAGTTAATCTGATTCCATTCCGCCGTAGTCTTTAAACTCGTTTTAGACATATTCATTGCTACTTTCAACTCTACAGTACAAATCACCGTGAGTCTGTCAGCATATCCCTACTATTACCGTAAGGCATTCGCTTCTGACTCAATCCCACTCTATGCAGTTTGTGGTTAGCACCTACTTGGATATCGACCTTTCCAAGAACATACATAGAGTTACTTCGTTCCTAATAACCATTGGTTGAACTTTTAGGGCGATGCTATTCACCGGGTTTCTGGGAAGTGCTTATTGGTCGGGGACAAAACCGCCAATTCCCTATCCTTTGCCTTTTGGCTCCAGCCTATCAACCTTATTTGGCTGGTTACACTTAACGATGATTCAGACACATCTTTGCTTTCGCTACCCGTGAGTTCTTGCTAGCCGGGATTCTGAATAAGGTTTTCAGTTACCGTCATTACACCCCGCTTCACCGATTGATAGCTAGTCGCTACAGTGGGGGTATTGCTGTTACCGCTGCACTTGCGGAGTGGGACTTAAGTATTGACCTTCACCCACATGGTTATTAAGTTTCTAGTTTTATAACTAGAGGATAATCCCCCAATTCTTTGACAGAATTGGTTTCTATCCAACGAATCGCACCTGACCGGAATGCTTGACAAATTCGGGAATAAAAATTCCGGTTGCAGGCTCTACGCCGCGAGATTGAACTGATGCTACCAAGCGGTTAAAATCGTTCAAGCTGCGGTTTTTGATGTAGGTCACCATGACAACTCCTTGCGGCAATTCGCCACTTTCTGCGACAAACCAGAGTTGACCCCACAATGTGTGGGAAGTTTGACCGAGGGAACCGAAGAATTTGGAGAATTTGAGGATTGTCATGGAACACTTGGAACCGTAGTCGGTGTCGCCGATCGCCCATTGGCCACTTTGGCAATTGTTACGTACTGCGATCGGGATTTCTGGTACTAGCAAAGCATTGCTGGGTTTGGCACCAAATACTGAAAATGTAGGTCTTTCTTGTGTTTTAGTAGTCATTGTTCGTTTTTCCTTAGTTATTTATTGCTGCTTTACGGGGAATTGGTAATCCGTTAAATCTCGTACATTGCTCGTGACCGAACTTCGATTACCGAATGAGATGTGTTGTCGCTTTTGGTTCTGGATAGCTATACTCAAGCATCGCCTCTTGTTGAGCTTTGATAATCCGCAGCGCGGCGAGCAAATGCTCTAACGTTTCTAAGTGCGCTGGGGTGAAGTGGATGCTGAAGCCTTCGCCATCCCGCGCGTAGCCGGGACAAACCAGTGAGGCTGAGCTTTGTTCTTCGTGGGTGGCGATGTATAGCCAGTCATCGTCTTCGAGCTTGTAATGCGTGTCTGTCCAGGTTCTCAGCATTTGCGATCTGCTCCTCCTTATTTGCTGCGTACAAGCGTTTTGACGCCCAGCGCTTCTCACTCCTCTCAAGTTGACGACGCTATATGTAGCGTGTGAGCTAGGCTAATTTGCACCCTTAACCCTACCAGTCAGGGTTAAGGGGTTGATTAAACCGTCAACTAATCTCATGGTAGCGCGGGTTGATTTTCCCGTCAAGTGTTTTGTTGAACTTTTCATCAAAACAGGCTAGAATGCTTGTCAGGAGGCGAAAAACCGTGGAACAAACATTTGGAAGACTGATCCGTCAAGCTCGCAAGGACAAAGCTTACTCACAACGTGAGCTAGCAGCTATGCTAAGTGTGGATTTTACTTATTTGTCGAAGTTGGAGAACGATCGAGCGGATTATGCGCCAAAAGAGGAGGTAATCCGCTCGCTAGCGCGGAATCTCGACATAAACGAAGAGGAATTGATTTTCTTGGCCGGGAGACTGCCGCAGCAGTACGAAGCGCTGCTGAAGCAGAATCCAAAGGAAATGCAGGCTCTTTTCCGCCGGATGCAAGAAAATCCAGATTGGCTCAAACAATCTTTTGAAGCGTAAGAGAGGCCCCTCATAGTGAGTATTTTTAAACCGTATTGCTTCTATCCCAAAGAAACGATCGAGCGTTTGGCAAATGACATCTTGATGCAGATGCAGAAAACGCAAAATTTTGCTCCGAGATGGCCTTTTGATGCGACAACGGTTGCTGATTTTCTGGATTTGGGGGTAGTTTGGGAGTGCATTGAGCCGGATGAAGAAGGTGCGATCGCGGCGAGGATTTTGCCGCAGCAGCGGTTAATCGAAATCAACGAACAGATTCTCGAAAAACCGCCGGGCTTCATCGAATCGACGATCGCCCACGAAATCGGACACTGGGTGCTACACGTCAATCAAGACGAAGCAGACGGCACTGTGGAACAGTTGGAATTAAACTTAGGCAATCAAGGAAAAACGGCGTCTGATGTCGAGGAACCATTTGTTTGTCGGGGTGCGAGTGCTGATAATAAGGTTTTGTCGATCGAATGGCAAGCGCAATATTTTGCAAGCTGTTTGTTGATGCCTCGGTGTATTTTGGAGGAAAAAAGACAGGGACGCGATTTAACAAAGTGGTCGCATTTATACAAAATGAGAGATGAATTGGGAGTGAGCATTTCCAATTTAACAAACCGCTTGCAAGAATTCGATTGGATTTACATTCCCAAGGGAACGCGCGAGATTTATGCCGGGAAAGATGCGGCAAACGGGCAGCAGCGGTTGTTTGGATAGAATTTGATTGAATTTGAGGTTTGAGAGAGATTCTCGAATCTCAACTTTTTCAGATAACTTTGAAAGAATGAGGTTGCAAAATGGAAACAAAACGAGTAGCAGACCTGACAGTTGAAGAACTGCAAGCGATAATTCTCGAAACCAAACGAGTATCAGACTTGACCGTTGGAGAATTGAAAGCGGTAATTGCGGAAGCGATCGATATGCGGTTAAGCCAATGGATAAATCCTTTCAATAGCAATACCTTGCCCCTAGTTCCGCAAAGGACGAAGGAAGAACAAATGCAGAGGAATTTAGCAGCAATAGAGTGGTTGCAAAAGTGGCGAGAAGAAGGAGACGCCGAGGAACAAACAGAGACATTTGAATATTTGCAAAAAGTATTAGACGAAGACAGGCTTTCGTCGAACCGACCGTTATTTGTGCAACAAAAATGATAGTTTTATTGGATTCGGGGCCTCTGGGAATATTAACAAATCCCAAGGGGCCGCCTGTGACTGTAGAGTGCCAACTTTGGGTAGAATCTTTGCTATTTAAAGGCTACAGGATGATTTTACCTGAAATAGCAGATTATGAAGTGCGGCGCGAGTTATTGCGGGCAAATAAGTTGGCAGGTATCAAACGCCTTAACGAATGCAAATCTCGCTGGCTGGAATACTTGCCGATAACAACGCCAGTAATTCTCAAAGCGGCCGAGTTGTGGGCGGCATCGCGTCAGGCAGGAATGCCGACAGCAGATCCCAAAGAACTTGATGGAGAGGTGATTTTAGCAGCTCAAGCTTTGCTGCTTCGTGGCGGTGGAGAAGCGGTTGTTATTGCTACAACAAATGTGGGGCATTTGTCTAGATTTGTGGATGCTCGCGAGTGGCGGGATATTGAGTAATGGTGGACACTAAAGTTAAAAGTTAAAATTTACAATTAAAATTTCATTTTATGCTAACCAATATTCAAATCTTGCTGGCAGCTTGTGAGGAATTAAATATCCCTTACGAAATCCTGCATCCTTCCCAAAACTTGATTAGACTCAAACAGGGCGGCGAAGAATATTATTTTGTCAATTACATGACGCCATTTAACAGCGCGTCACTAGCAGAGATTGTTAAAGACAAAGAATATACCTATCAACTATTAAACGGCAAAATAAATACTCCCAGAACTCTCGGTTTTGTCTCGCCTCACTGCGAGGAGAAGTATAAAAAGTATTTGAGTTTCCCAGATATTGAATCAATTGTTTTAGAAGTAAACAAAAAATTCGCTTTCCCGGTAATTCTCAAAAGAAATCGCGGTGCTGGTGGCAACAATGTTTTTTTGTGTGAAAGTAGAGAGCAAATTAAAGAAGCCCTAGAAATTATATTTAACGTAAACAGCAAAGATTATGACTATGTGGCCCTAGCTCAAGAATATATCGAAATTGCCCACGAATATCGGGCTGTATTCTGCAAAGAAAAGTTAGTTTTGCTGTACGAGAAAGACAAATCTCAGGCTAAATTTGCGGGCAATTTAAGCCCGTTGCACTGGGAAGGTGCAAAAGCCAAACATATAATTAACCCCAATCTCATGTCTGAGATTGAAGATTTTGTTAAACCTGTTTTTGCAGAAATTGCGATTAATTATGCTGGGCTTGACATAGCGCTAGATAAAAACGGAGCATATTGGTTGATTGAAATTAACTCAAGTCCTAATTACGATATATTTGTTAGAGATAACGATCGCCAAATAGTCGTAACAATGTTTAAAGGCATCTTGGATACCTTGGTTGTTAACAAAACGCCTTATTTGAAATAAAGAGTTGAGTAACAAGAACCTTAACCCAACTTACATATTTTGAATTTCACTCCATTCCTTGAAAATACCAGTAGAGGTTAGCAACAGTTAAATCATTGACTTCTTGCCAATTTGAGGGGGCTAAAGCTTTATAGCCAGAGGTAGTTGCTTTCTGACTGATATAAGATTCATGTTGTTGACGCAAGCTAGGTTTTATCAAAAATCGCAATTGATCGCGTAGTGATTTGAAGTGGGATTTTTGCTGCAAGTTTTCGTAGAGCGCAATTTCTTCTGGTTCTGCCACTATAGCAACTTCTTGATTAGTATTTGAAACTGGTGTCGTTTCCATATTTAAACTAGCCAATTGTTTACGCTCATCAGCGGATAAACTTAGCATCCAATCTACCTGGTTTTGCCAAGAGTTCAAAACTACTAGATCCTGATTATAAATCCGTGTAATTTCTGGAAATATAAAATCAATTTCATCTTTTGTGCAGCGCTCAATCACGGTGAGAATGTCTTGGCGTATTCTTTCTTGGAGGTGGGAAAGGGAATTACTTACAGACGCAGGCTCGTTCAGCAATTGATAAGTTAATGAAATTGTCTGCTCAATTGCCCAAGCACATTCAACTCTACGAAGATAGCCCACGGCACAAGTGGCTTTGAATAATTCAGGATTATTATAGTCAGCTAAAGCATTAGCTAAAATGTGTTGTGCACTTGTTAAGGTAGAATTTTTGGTATGTTTATCTTCCATTAATAAAGCATTTTGAATTAGTCTCTGTGCTTGATCGAATTTCTGATAAGCTCGACTTAAGATTAAACGATGTTGCTCAAAATTAATGCTTTCAGCTAACAGTTTAATTTCAGAAATAACTTCTGCTTTCTGGTCTTTCAGCAGTGCCTCTATACTAATAAATCCGTGTGTAACTGTTAGCTTCAATTCCTTAATATCTTCCCTCATTTTCAAGGTCTGATGAAGGTTAACGGCTGACAGTGCAGCTATGGCCACCACGCCGACACCAATGACGGCAGTAGATGCTGACAGAATGCCCACATTAGCCGAGAGAGAGTTTAAGCCATACTGAATCACATCTAGTCTTTTGTAAGTTTCTTTAAAACCCATATCTGTTTGAACCATTTGCCCTACACCTAATACAAAATCTGGAATAGCTAACAACGGCTCGGCAACCATCCCAATTGCGGCACCTACAAAGTGACCTGTTGCTCTGTCTCTAGCAATTCCAAATAATACTCCTGCACTATTCTTCACGACTTCATAAGTGCCGGAGATGATACCAGCCTGTATGTGAGGAGGAAACACAAAAACCATATTTTTTTACCTGACTAGCGATTAATCTTACACATTATAATATATTATATGATTATGGTTAAATCTGTCAGTCTACAGTGGAATTACTTAAATGAACGAATTCATGAAAGCATTTCAGAACATCGCCCAATATGCGGCTCTCGTCGCGGCGGACGAGCATAAATCCTTAGAGATTAGAGAATCTGCTACAACCATGATTAAGTCAGTCCAGCCAAGCTTTGATGAATTGAGGGAATCAGCCACCAGACTTGAAAAAGTTGTGCAAAAATGCCGAAACGATATCGATCGCGCTGAAGACGTTTGGAATTGCAAAGTTGGGATTGTCCAAGCTTCAAAACAGAAAATATGGCAACAGCTTGGGGAACTGAGCGGCTGTCATGTCAGAATTAATGAACTAGGTCGTCAATGTCAAAGTTCGGCGAGCGCTCAATCTCAAGATTATTGGGATAAAATATTTGATGTTCGCGTGAAACAAAAGTGGTTTATTGATGCAGCAAAAAAACACAAAAAAGGAATTGGCTGGAAAGAAAAGGATGATTTTATTAAAGATATTCCCATCGTTATGAATCTTGTTTGTATGGAAATCCATCAAATCATTAAGCGCAGCCTGGATCTGGTTGATCAAGACCTTAGCACGATTAACTTAAAAGTGCTTACCCAGTATTTCCAAAATTTAGATAAGCAGACAAAAGATGTGTGGAATCATCAAATTAATTTCACTTTTAGCCAGATAGCAAATAAATTTGAGCAGCCGACTGTTTACTTGCCTGAGAATACCAAATCACTGAGGTCTGTACTTATTCTAGCTATGGATAATTTATCCAAACACCGTTTAGGCGATCTTTTTTGGGAAGAGGTTGTAAATTTTAAAAAGCAGGTTTCAACCGCGATTGATAATTTCATTAATTCAATCTTTTATGACAGATTATACCAGGGAAGTAGAGCTTTAGTTAAAGCCCTGAGATTTTATAATGAATTTCTGGAAAAGCAAGATAGATATCAGCAAGAAACACCTGCACAACGTCAGGCTGAAAGAGCCTGGATTGATTCGCAATGGCAAGAAATTCAGAGACTGGAAAAAGGTATTAAAGTAATTCTAAATTCTTCTCCATAATTCCTTAAGCTACTGTCATTGTACTAGAGCGCACTTCTTCACACGCTAAAATAAACTTAGTCACAATTCCATGAAAAAAATGACAACACAACTACTAGAACTAGAGGGAACCTGGGAAGAAATTCTCGCCCAATCAGCCAAATTTGCCGATCGCCGAGTTCGCGTTATTGTTCTTGCGGATGAGGAACCGCTGAAGTCAACCGAAGAAAGTTTTCGTCAAGGATGGAAGGAAGCAATGACAGGAGACACTGTACCGCTTTCTGAACTGTGGGAAGGCATTGATGCAGCGATCGAGATGATGCAGTCTCTGCCAGAAACTTTACAGCAGCAAGTAGCAGAATACTTGAAAGAGTATATCGCAGAATTAAAAGATGAGCTTCAATGGGACGAATCTTTCAAGAAAACGCAACCGCAACTTGTGGCTGCTGCCCAACGCGCAAAACAAGAAATTGCTGAAGGAAAGGCACAGGAAATGAGACTCAATGAGTTATGAAATCTGCCACCCTTCCTTCCTTTTGGGAAAAATACAATTCTCTTGACAGTAGAGTAAAAGAGCAAGCTAGAAAAGCTTATCGTTTCTGGCTGGAAAATCCCTTTCATCGATCTTTGCACTTCAAGTGCATCAACCAGGAAGAAAATATCTGGTCTGCGAGAATCACGCGGGGCTATCGAGCAGTAGGGATTTTACAAGGAGATACCGTGACATGGTTTTGGATTGGAAACCACGATGATTATGAACGTTTTTTCTAGTAATCAGGCCGGGGCGGGTTTTCGAGATGGTTGGTTTCAGGCAATTATTGTTAGTGAACCAGCCCCTACATCGCCGGGAATCTTGCCTGTTTCACAAGAGTTAAAAACTTACATTCTTTCTAACACCTTAATCCCCAACAACTCCAAACCTAACTTCAAAGTCCTCGCCGTCAAATCGCACAAAATTAACCGCGAAGTCCGCAACGGTTCCTCAGCTTTCAAAACCGGACATTGCTCAAAAAATTGATTAAATTTTTGACTCAATTCAAACAAATACTGACAAATCCGATTCGGCAACAAATCGCCGCCCACAGCATTCACAACTTCATTCAACTGCAATAAATGCTTTGCCAATACCAACTCTGCATCTGATTGCAAAATTACTTTCGCACCAGCATCTAAATTATCAAAATTAATCTCACCTTTGCGGCGAATTCCCTGCACGCGCACGTAAGCATACAGCATATATGGAGCGGTATTTCCTTGCAATGCGAGCATTTTGTCGTAACTAAAAATATAGTTGCTGGCGCGATTTTGACTTAAATCGGCATACTTAACGGCACTCAAACCAACTGTTCGAGATACGTTAGCAATAAATTCCTCAGTTTCTTGTCTTTCTTCGACTTTTAATCTCTCTTCTAAATCTTGGCGCGTGCGGACGATCGCCTCATCTAACAAATCCTGCAACCGCACCGTTTCCCCAGAACGAGTTTTGAGTTTTTTGCCGTCTTCTCCCAATACCAAACCGAAGGGAATGTGGACAATTTCGACATCTTCAGGAATCCAACCTGCTTTTCTCGCAACTGCAAATACTTGGGCAAAATGGTTTGCTTGTCCCGAATCGGTGACATAAATTAAGCGCTTTGCATTGTCTTTTTGGATGCGGTAGCGCACTGCTGCTAAATCTGTTGTGGCGTAGTTGTAGCCGCCGTCGGTTTTTTGGACAATTAGTGGCAGTGGTTCGCCTTCTTTGTTGGTGAAACCCTCTACAAAAACGCATTTCGCGCCGTCACTTTCTACTAGCAAACCTAGATTGGTTAAATCTTCGACTACAGCGGGCAATAATGGATTGTAAAACGATTCGCCGCGTTCCGTTAATTTGATATCGAGCAAGTCGTATATTACTTGAAATTCGCGGCGCGATTGATCGCACAGCAATTTCCAAGCGCGGCGGGTGTCTTCGGCGCCTGCTTGCAGTTTTACTACTTCTTGGCGGGCGGTTTCTTTGAAGGTTTCGTCTGCGTCGAAGCGCTGTTTTGCTTGGCGGTAAAATGCGACTAAATCGCCTAAGTCTAGGGCGTCAGCGGTTGTGAGGGCTTCGGGGTGAACTTCGCGCAAGTATGCGATCAGCATTCCGAATTGGGTGCCCCAGTCGCCGATGTGGTTGATTCTGAGTACGTCGTGGCCTTGAAATTCGAGGGTGCGGGCGATCGCATCTCCGATGATTGTCGATCGCAAGTGTCCGACGTGCATTTCTTTGGCTATATTCGGACTGGAAAAGTCGATCGCGATTGTCTGAGGCGTTTTGGCGAATTCAATCCCCAAACGCGAGTCGCCGGCGATCGCACTAATTTGCGCTTCCAAATAAGCCGGTTTCAGCTTCAAATTGATAAAACCTGGCCCGGCGATTTCTGGGGTTTCGCAGATGTCACTAATATCTAGGTTTTCGATGATTGTCGAGGCGATCGCCCGCGGCGGCTTTCCTAACTTTTTCCCCAAACTCATTGCCGCGTTGCATTGAAAGTCCCCAAAGTTGGGATTGCTGGCGGCGGCTAGCATCGGATCTGCACCTGCATAACTTTCGCCGAATGCAGCGGTGAATGCTTTTTCAAATTTTGCTTTTAACTGTTGGGCGATCGAGTTCATGTTTAATATTTTGATTGGATGTTTATTTTAAACTCTAGATTCAGCACTTTGTGGCAATAATACTCTCACTACTTAGGTAATTTCCCTCTGGTTCTCTCCCTCTGGGCCTATCCCCCTCTCCTCACCTAGTAGGAAATTTTGTACTTAGCTTTGAGCTGCTGATACGATCAAAATTATTGGCCGTGATAGCACAGAGTACATTTTATCACAGTTGCGATCGCTACACAAATTAAAAAATGTCACATCAAGTCCATGATCTCGATCGCTAGATCATTTTGTTAAATCGCTTACATTAAGGTATGTTAAAATTTTTTCAATGCACCCAAAAATCCTACGAAAGGAAGTAGTTATGCTATCTCAACCAATTTTTGGCGATCGCTCTCTGACAATCGCCTTTTATCAAGCAGTAATCGCTCGCTTCTACGACGGTTTCAGTCTCTCCACCCAAGCACTATTACGAGAGTGTACCCTTGGCTTTGCCCCTTGTCCCGATGGAGTCAAAACCTTTTTCATCATCGCGCCTAGTCTCGATGCAGCAGAGCAACTAATGGAAAAAATGGACAGTATTTTGGAGCGAGTTGCCGAACTCATGGCTGGAGTCGGACAAGTTGCCCTGTGCATAGTTCCCCCCGGCAGCGAAGCAGAGCAACCGATAGATCTGCAAGACTTAGAAAAAGTTCCCCCAGATTGTCTGGCTTGCAAATTCTTTACAATTATATGGGCCGATGCTGCGGCCGATCGGTAAAATTGACAGTTAGCAACCAGCAACTCAACACGGTTCGGCCCAAGCTGTGCTCGTGGTGGCGCGGGGTAGATTGTCTGTTAGTTACAGTCCCTGGAATTATCGGGCAAAGCGTGTAGGTAATTCGATCGTTTGCAAGGTTGCACTCGCAATCCTTGGCAAGTGTTAAACAAGCAGACAAAATATATATCAAAGGCCCGCTTGTCAGTCGCTCAAATTTTTACCTGCCGGCTCAAACAGCCGTGCATCTACTTTTTACATTCCCAATAAAAGCCACCAAAAAGCCGCATCAACTCTCCTGGGTGTCTAGCTTCAAAAGACAGCAGTAGGAATTCGGCGGTATCGCTGGAAAATAGATTTTTGCGAAATATCTGCTGAGGTTCAGAATAAGCAGAAATATTCTCAAAAATAGATAAGAGTTCCGCAGGTTTACCTCAGAAACCCGGTTTCTACCCCCGCGCTTCATATTCGCGGTTCGCTGGGAAATTGACAGAAAATAGACTGTTTGTAGGAGAGTCACCACCTAGAAACAAAGCAAAGCTTTACTGAAAAAAAGAGCTGTTTTCCAGCGCCACCCCTGGCAGTACAGAGCGATCGTACCACAAGCTCATAGAATTTGTTAAAAATTTCAGTTGAAAATTTGAATTATTAAATTTTATGCCTAACATTGGCGATAAAATCTAAGATTGAAATTCTCAAATCTGAAATCAAGGCATCATGGTAAAACTGACACCAAATCCCAGCTTTAGTTTAACAATTCGGGTTGCTCTGCCGAACCAGCCGGGAATGCTGGCAAGAGTCACCAGCGCGATCGCATCTGTCGGTGGCAACTTCGGCCAAATCGACTTGATCGAGCAAACCCGCGCCACTACCGTTCGCGATATCAACGTCGATGCCTCCAGCATCGAGCACAATGAAGAAATAGTGCAAGCAGTGAAAGGACTGCCAGATATCAGAGTGATCGACGTGTACGATCGCACTTTCAACTTGCACCGCGGCGGAAAAATCAGCGTAGTTAGCAAAATTTCCCTCAAACGCCAGTCGGATTTGGCCATGGCATACACTCCCGGAGTCGGCCGCATCTGCACTGCGATCGCCACTGACCCGCAACAAGTTTATAACCTCACAATCAAACAAAATACTGTTGCCATTGTTACCGACGGTAGCGCAGTTTTGGGACTGGGAAACCTCGGCCCTGCAGCCGCACTGCCAGTCATGGAAGGCAAAGCCATGCTATTTAAAGAATTTGCAGGTATTGACGCCTTTCCTATCTGTTTGAATACCCAAGATACCGAGGAAATTATTCGCACAGTGCAGAATATCGCCCCGGTTTTTGGCGGCGTTAACCTCGAAGATATTTCTTCTCCCCGCTGCTTTGAAATCGAAGCAAGATTGCGGGAAACCTTAGATATTCCCATTTTTCACGACGACCAGCACGGCACTGCGATTGTTAGTTTGGCAGCATTAATTAATGCCTTGAAAATCGTCAAAAAAACCATCGCAGAAGTGTGTATCGTGATTAACGGAGCCGGTGCGGCCGGAGTCGCGATCGCCCGCTTGCTGCGTAAAGCAGGTGCCCAAAACATCATCATGTGCGACTCCAAAGGCGTCCTCTCCCAAGACCGCACGGATATGAACCCAGAAAAACTAGAATTTGCTGTGCCTTCGAGCGGTACTTTGGAAGATGCGATCGCCGGTGCCGATGTATTTTTAGGCGTCAGCGCCCCCGGCGTTCTCACCCGGTCAATGGTGCGTTCGATGGCAGAAAATCCCATTGTTTTTGCAATGGCAAATCCCATTCCTGAAATTCAGCCAGAATTAATTATGGAAGATGCGGCGATCATAGCAACCGGACGCAGCGATTACCCAAATCAAATTAACAATGTTTTGGCATTTCCGGGGATATTTCGAGGTGCTTTGGACTGCAAAGCAACCACGATTACGCCCAGTATGTATTTGGAAGCAGCTTATGCGATCGCCTCTTTAGTCAGTCCTTCTCAGCTTGACAAAGAACACATTATACCGTCTGTTTTTGACGAAAGAGTTGCCATTGCAGTCGCCGGTGCAGTGCAGTTGGCTGCCCGATCCGAAGGTATTGCCCGCGATTAATAGAAGGAAGAAGGAAGTCTTCCTTCTTCCTTCTTCTCTCTTCCTTAATCAAGGATAAAACTCACAGCAATAAACAAGATAATAAAGATATAATTAAATAAACCAAGTCCAGCTAGGTCAGATGCAAAGCCAGTTAGGAAAAGCCAAGCGCAATCGCTCCCGTTGCCAATTGTTAGAACTGTGCCCGATGGGGCTGGCATTGTGCCGGACGGACGGGACTTTTCTCGACGTAAATCCAGCTTTTGCAAGTATTATCGGCCGCACAGTTGCAGAAACTCTCCACCTCAACTACTGGGAAATTCAGCAAACACAGTGCGCGCGCCCAGAAAAATATCTAGAATGTCAAGCAAAAAATAGCCACACGCACCTGTGCGAAGCAGCATACAAACACAAAAACCAGCATCTGGTACCCGTGCGAGTTTCCGAGCGGGCAATTGAAACAGGGGGAGAGTGCGCGATTTGGCTGAGCGCTGAAGAAATCTTTAATAATCGGGATCAAAATAGCGCTCCCCTAGAATCTGCGCTTCCGCAGGGCAATTCACATCTGGAAAAATTGCTGACAAAGCAGACGGAGGAACTGGAAAAAACTCAGCAACTACTCGAAGAAAAAATCTCCGAACTGGAACAAACTCAAGAGAAATTACGTCTCCAAAGTCAAATTATCGACCAAGTGCACGAGGCGGTAATTTCTACAGATATGGACGGCTCGATTACCATTTGGAATCAAGCCTGTCAAAAGTTATACGGCTATGAAAAAGCTGAGGCTATCGGACAGCACATTTCTCTAATTTACCCGCCCGAACAGCACGAATTTTTGTTAGAGCAAGTCATCAAGCCGCTACAAGAAAAAGGCGAGCATGAAATAGAAGTTATAACACGCCGTAAATCGGGAGAAAATGTTTCCTCGCACCTGATGCTGTCGCTCTTGAAAGACAACACGGGAGACGTTGTGGGGATGATTGGCTCTTTAACAGATCTCAGTATTTGCAAAGCTTTAGAACAAGAATTAGCACAGAGACAATCACTATTTGATGCTTTTTTGAAGGAAGCCCCGGCGGGACTTTGCATTTTGGACTCGCAATTGCGCTACCTGCAAATTAATCAATTTCTAGCAGAAATAAACTGCCTGAGTCCTGAAGAACACATAGGCAAGACTGTACGCGAAATATTGCCGAATATCGCTCCTATTGTAGAGCCTTTGTACGAACAAATTTTGAGGACGAAACAACCCTTAATTAATATCGAGATGAGTGGTGACAATCCCAGAAAGCCTGGGTTTGTCCGACACCTGACAGGCTCTTATTTTCCCTTGCTAGACAAAGATGGCGAGGCTCTCGGCATCGGTGCCGTTGTAGTTGACATTAGCGATCGCAAACAAGCAGAAGCTGCGCTGCAAAAAAGCGAAGAGCTTTACCGCACTATGGCAAGCAACTTTCCTAACGGTGCGGTGATGTTGTTCGATCCAGAAATGCGCTACACCCTGGTAGAAGGTACAGAATTATCAGCAGTGGGGCTTTCCAAAGAACTGATGGAAGGCAAGACAATCTGGGAAGTATTCGAGCCAGATGTTTGTGCTGATCTCGAGCCGACTTATCGGGCGGCACTGGCAGGAGAAACAGTTGTTACAGAAATTATTTATAGCGATCGCGTTTACCTCGGTTATGCTTTGCCAGTAAGAAATGAACGGCAAGAAATTATCGGCGGATTGCTAATGACTCAAAACATTACTGCTCGCCAATTAGCAGAAGAAGCGCTCAGAGAAAGCGAGGAAAAATACAGGTGCATTGTCGAGACAGCAGACGAAGGAATTTGGATGATAGATACGGATGGTAAAACTACTTTTGTCAACCAAAAAATGGCCGATATGCTCGGCTGCACTCCAGAGGAAATGATCGGGCAGTCGCTATTTGCTTTCATGGATGCAGAAGGCATCGCGCTCGCACAAGTCAGTCTCGAACGCCGCCGTGAAGGAATTCGCGAACAGCTCGATTTTAAGTTCCGTCGCCGAGACGGCAGCGACTTGTGGGCGATGGTTTCTACTAATTCATTGGCAGACAAACAGGCACGCTATGTGGGCGCTTTGGCAATGGTTGCCGACATTACCGATCGCAAGCAAACAGAAGCCGCATTGCAGCAGTCGGAAGCCAAGTTTCGATCGCTCTACGAATTAACCAGTTTGCCTGTTTTTATGTTAGGTGACAATGCCATCACCGATGCCAACACAGCCACCCTAAAACTATTTGGCTGCACTACCCCGCAAGAGTTGTACGCCAAAAACCCAGGCAAACTGTCGCCTCCTTTGCAGCCCAACGGCAGAGATTCTTTGAGGTTGGCTGACGAAATGATGGCGATCGCCTTTGAGCGGGGAAAGCACCGTTTTGATTGGGTTCACCGGCGTTTAGACGGTACTGATTTTCCCGCAGAAGTGGTGCTGACAGTCATCGAGGTGGGAAATGAAAAAATTATCCAAGGAGTGATCCAAGATTTAACGGATCGCAAACTTGCAGAAGAAACTTTAGTGCGATCGGAACAAGCCCTCAGACAGCAAGCTCAGCGAGAACAACTGCTCAATCAAATTGCCAACCAAATCCGCACTTCTTTAGATTTAGACACAATTGTAGAAACTGCCGTTCAACAAATTCGCAATCTGATGCACCTAGATTGGTGCATCTTCACTTGGTATCGCCCCAACAACAATCCTCCAGTTTGGGAAGTAACTTTTGAAGCCAAGAATACAGATTTGCCCAGTATTCTCGGCACTTATCTTATAGACGACAAATCTTGTTTCGCTGTGCGACAGATTTTGCGGCGAGAAATTCTGCGAATTGATGATGTCAGCACCTTTGAAGATGTAGAATTGCGCGAACTTTTCCAGGCTTCAAAATTTAACTCAGTGCTGTCGCTGCCAATTCATACTGCTGCCGGCGATATTGGGGTGATTACCTGCTATCAAACCCTGTCCATGCGAAATTGGGACGACTCTGAAGTCGAACTAATGCAAGCGGTAGTCGCTCAACTTGCGATCGCGATCGACCACGCTGAACTTTACACCCAAACCCGCAAAGCGGCCCGACTAGCTCAAGCTCAAACTCAACAGCTAGAAGAAACTTTGCGCGAACTCCAACGTACCCAAACTCAATTAATTCAAAGTGAAAAAATGTCTAGTTTGGGACAGTTAGTAGCAGGTGTCGCCCACGAAATTAACAACCCGGTTAATTTTATCTATGGCAATCTCAGCTACACTAGCGAATACACTCAAAACTTGCTAAAAATGCTGCGACTTTACCAGAAAGAATACCCGCAGCCTAGCGCCAGAATTGTAGATGCAAGGGATGACTTGGAAATTGATTATCTTATTGAAGATTTACCGAAAATTTTAGCATCGATGAAAGTCGGAGCCGATCGCATCCGCGACATAGTTTTGAGCCTGCGGACTTTTTCAAGGCTTGACGAAGCCGAAAAGAAACAAGTTGACATTCACGAAGGCATTGACAGCACGCTGCTGATTTTGCAAAACCGCCTGAAACATAAAGCCGATCACCCGACAATTAATGTGATAAAAGAATACGGTAATTTGCCTTTAGTTGAATGTTATCCTGGTCAGTTAAATCAAGTATTTATGAATTTGTTGAGCAATGCGCTAGACGCATTGGAAATGGAGATAAAGGAATCCAATCGCACGGCCAAAAATCTCGCAATTACGATTCGCACCCAAGTAACCGACAATAATAGCGTTGTCATATGGATAGCTGACAGCGGCTCCGGGATGAGCCAAGATGTGCAAAAGCGCTTGTTTGACCCGTTTTTCACTACTAAACCCATTGGCAAAGGCACGGGCTTAGGATTGGCGATTTCGCACTCTATTATAGTAGAAAAACACGGTGGCAAGCTTTCTTGCCATTCTGTATTAGGAGAAGGTTCGGAATTTCTAATTGAGATTCCTCTCTGGCAGAAAAAAAATTAAACTTAGGGGGTAATTTTTAATAATTATAGTTTTTTTATACCGACATATTTTACGTAAACCCGATCGCACCTTGGCGTCTCCACACCTGTTGTCGGTAAATATCCGCTACTTTTGTACATTTTCACAGCTTCTTTGAGAATGCTAGCAGTTTCAATCCAGATTTCATCAAAACCGCGAGCGATAATTTTACTTTCCAATTCTTGCAGTAAAAATTTCCCCAAACCCTGTCCCCTTGCTTCTGGCAAAATATACATTTTGCGAATTTCCACAGCATTCTTACCGCGCTCAATCGGATAATAAGCTGCCGTACCCACTATTTGATCCTGGCGTTCAACTACCCAAAATTCGCCGCCTTGATTGTGATAATGTAGTTCTACATCATAGACATCTCGATCTGCCCCGTGAGGTTCGCATTTTAAACCGTATTCTGCTAAAACATCCCTAATTAAATAGAACGCCTCAGCGCGATCGCGCGTTTCCCAGGAACGAATGAAAAAATCCAGATGTTGGGTTTTCATGGGTGGTTGCAACGTATATTTATTTTTTGACTTGAGCCAATGTAAAATTAGTTATTTTTTGTATTTTACCGTCTTTAAATGCACCTAAATTTTAACTGTGAATTCTCGGTTCGGGATGAAGACTTGCCAGCAGCTCGCTCTCTACTAATGATAATTCCTCCAACCTCTGCATCACAATATCCCGATCGAAATAAGTTGTTGCCAGAATCCAATATACACCGTAATGACGCGCTTCCGAAGCCATCAAACTGCGGTAAAATTTAGCTAATTCTGCGTCTGGACAGCGATCGCCCAGCAGCCCCAACCGTTCGTGACTCCGCGCTTCTATTAAACCAGAAACCAACAAAGAATCCAAAAGTCTTTCGGGTTCCTGCTTGCGAATTTGGGCGGACAAACCAGCAGCGTAGGGAGGTGCAGCCAAAGGGCCTAAAGCAATGCTGCGCTTTTCTAACCGCTGGTTGACTTGCTCGAAATGCTCTAATTCTTCGCGGGCGATCGCCGTTAGCATCCTCACCAATTTTTCCCTTGCGGGGTAGCGAAACATTAAATTTAACGCTACTCCCGCCGCTTTCCGTTCGCAGTGAGAATGATCTAATAAGATTGTATCCAAATGGGCGATCGCCTGTTCTACCCAAGCTTCCGAAGTCGGCTGTTTTAAAAACTTAATAGTTGGCAGTGTTGAAGTCATTAGTCATTAGTCAGCATTTATCCTATTTTACCTAATTTTTCAAACACCGCATACATATCACCAGCAAACTTTTTCGGATTCCACAGCGGGGACAAATTGGCTGGAAGTTTAGATTTCACCAACAGTGCTTTAATTGCATTTCTCAATTCACGTTCTTTACCCAATTTTACACCAACTTCCACATATTCCGACCAAGACCAAGCCACACCAGTTTCAATTCCCAAAGCCTGCAAGAATGAATAACCCATTCTCGACAAGAATTGCTCTCCCGTGCGAGTCACCACTGGCAAATTAAACCACAACGCCTCTAAAGTGTGAGTTCCTCCGTTGTAAGGATAAGAATCTAACAAAACATCGGCCAGCAAATAGATAGTTCTGTGTTCTTCCTCAGTAGCAAACCTTGGCAAAAACTTAATGCGGTGCTTGCTCACTTTCTCAGCTTCGCAAGCTTGGTGATATGCAGCCTCAAACACCGCAGCATCGCCTAAAGCTTTGTGAATTAAAATACTGTTGGGCACTTGTTTGAGAATCGCAACTTGGGCTTGTACCAACTCGTGATTGAATTTTCTGCCGGGTGCGACGCACAGGTAAACTATCTGATCCAAACCGATCCGATTTGACCTTCTCAATGCAACTGGATCGACTCCATATCTCTGAAAACCGGACACCGCTACAAAGGAATCTGGCATCCTAATTAGCTGTTCGTCATAATATTTTTCCCGCCCGGCCGGGTGCGAGTGCCAGTCTGTAAGAAAGTAATTTTCCGGCAATAGGTAAGGGGCGTCAAATCCCAGCCAAGAAACACAAACTGGTGCGGGTTTTTGGTAGAGAATGTCAGCGTGAACTGGTACGCTGAGAGAATCTAAATCAACTAAAACGTCCAATTCATCTTGCTGAATTTTGTCGATTATTTCTGCGGAATTGGCAAGTCCGTTCGGGTAGGTTGTCGGAAAAGTCAGTTTGCCCCAAGTTTCAAATTGCTGAGTGCGATCGTCAGGAACAATTCTTTCGGAAGCGTAAAAATACACATGGGGTGTGATGTCGGACAATTCGCGAATGATGTCAGCGCTGCACCAACCTACAGAATGGCGGCTAAAGTGATTGGACAAAAAGCCGATTTTTAACTTGCTGGATGGAATATTCGGTTTGAAACTGTAATTTGCGGGTTGAGAAAAATTAGGTTTAATACATTGGTCGATATACTTTTGGGAAATTAATCTGTAAAGTTTTGAGTTGGCCGCCAAGTCATCTCGCAAATAGGGCGTGCTGAATAACAAATTTGCATAAAGCGATTTAATTTCCACCGGGCTAGCGGTTTCTAAGTTTTGGTACAAGTATGACTCTAGCTCTAAAAATCGATCGCCCGCAATTTGATTCAACCCCGACACTTGATAGGTGCTGATGAAGTAAATCGCGGTCATAATTGGATCGGTTTCGGCACACATTTGGCTGTATTGGTGCACGGCTTGCCGCGCGGCAGCTAAATTGCTAGTATCTCTGAGGATGCCGCACAAATGTTGGTGGGCAGAAATAAAATCGGGTTTAATTTCTAGGGCTTTTTGAAGGTTGGGTATTGCGTCTTTAAATTGACCCTGGTGGCGCAAAACTCGGCCAATTTGACAGTATGCTTCGGCTAAATCGGGTTTGAATGCGATCGCCTGCTGCCATGCAGCCACCGCCTCATCTAGCTTCCCTTGCCGCGCTAATTTATCTCCTAAATTTAAGTGAAAATCTACCTCAGCAAGATGGGGATTGAGTTCGAGAGCTTTTTGCTCGTATGCTACCGCTGCATCCTGCTGCCCCTGCTGCTTCAGTGCCCCTGCCAAATTCCAGTAAGCAGCAGCCAAATTCGGTTTAAGTTCGATCGCCTTTTCGTAATTGACAATAGCCTCCACCAAATGCCCTTGTTTGTAGAGCATACTGCCCAAATTAGCATAAGCCTCAGCAAAATCGGGATTCAGAGCGATCGCCTCCGAATAAAACCGCATCGCTTCCTCAATTTGGCCGCTTGCTTGCTGCACATTGCCCATTGTCACGTAAGCCGCCGCCCAATCCGGTTGCAATTCCAGAGCTCGGCAGCAAGCAGCGACGGCTGCTGCTAAATTGCCTTGAGAGTAATAGGTTTCTGCAACGACTGTCAGCGATGCAGCATCTTCTAATTGGGGTGTTTCGGATTGGTTGGGAAAATCGGACTTCATTTGGCGGCCTATCTGTGCTATCAAGTTAAAGGTTGAATCTATATTATTTTGAAGAGTAGCAGTTTTAACGGAATTACGGGCGATCGTCACAGAGAATTTATGAGCGACAAGCAAGCGACACAGCGCCAACATAACATCAAGTGGAAACCAAACCTCCTGCTGGGAATACTCTTGTTAACCTTAGCAATCCCCTTACCCTTTGCCCAAAAGACTTTCGCACAGCAGCAGCAGACAGCCAGCTTTCGGCAGAAATTATTTCAAACTGCTCTTTATTTCACCCTCTATTTTGAGGGCGGATTCAGCAATCATCCAGCCGATAAGGGCGGCAGAACTTATCGGGGCGTCTTGCAAACGGAATACAACGCCTACCGCTACAGTCGTGGGCTTCCGCCCCTCGATGTGACGCAGATGTCGGAAGCAGAGCTCCTAGAAATTTATAAATATTACTGGGATTCGAGCCTCTCCGGCACGATGCAGCCGACTTTGGCGATCGTCATGTTTGACACTGCCGTTAATTTCGGTATTAATAACTCTATTACCTTTCTCCAGCAAGCATTAGGATTGCCGCAAACGGGAGTTTTTGACTCGCGAACCAAGGAAGCGCTGAAAGGGGCCAATAATAGAAATACCGCCCTGCAAATGATTAACGAACGAATTATTTACCGCTACAAAAGGGTGCAAGAAGATCCGAGTCAGATGGCATTTTTCCGAGGTTGGCTGAGTCGCGATTATAGTTTATGGGGCTATGTGAATAAGATTAAGAATTAAGCAGGGCTGATTTATTTTTTCAAAACTGTAGTAGTCCAATGGCAGGGGTTTACACCCCTGTCTCATTGACCCGATAGATGCTATACAGTCAACCCATTTGGATTAGCTGTTGTTGTCAAAATGTACTCAACTTGAGCCGGAGTTAAAGTCGGATTGGCATTCAAAACTAAAGCCGCTACACCCGCTACGTGTGGCGTTGCCATAGATGTACCAGTTAGGGTGTCATAAGTGCTATAGGGAGTTGTAGAATAGATGTCTACTCCCGGAGCAACTAGGTAATTCAAAGCTGTGGAACCCGCACGGTTCGAGGTGTCAGCCATCCTGCCGTTTATATCAATACTGCCTACGGCAATTCCCCAGCGATCGGCATTACGAGCTGGATAATCAGGTTGGCTAAAACCCGAATTTCCCGCTGCTATTACCACAACAGAGCCTTTGTTATTTGCATACTCAATTGCGTCATTCACCAGTTTGGAAGGGTAAAACTCATTTCCCAAGCTGAGGTTAATTACATTGGCTCCATTATCAGCAGCATAGCGGATTCCAGCAGCAACATGATCCAACTCGCCGTAAAGATAGGCGTCCAACACTCTGATAGGCATAATCTTGGCATTGTAGGCAATTCCTGTGATACCAAAATCATTGCGTTCCGCCGCTATCACACCTGCTATGTGAGTGCCGTGGCCCTCGAAATTCAGATCGATTGGGTAGTTGTCGTTATACAGAAAATCCCAACCCCGAATATCATCAATAAATCCGTTGCGATCGTCATCAATGCCATTTTCCGCAATTTCATCAGCGTTCTGCCAGATATTATTATCCAAGTCGGGATGGTTGTAGTCAACACCAGTATCGATGACAGCTACAACAATCCCATTTCCTGTAATGTTCTGCTCCCAAATTTCAGGCGCATTTATAGCGTCTACCCCCCAATTATTTTCGCTCACATTAGGAAGCTCAGGAAAGATAGTTGAGCGGTTCAGAGTGCGGGTAACTGCTGCATTTGCATTGACTAAACCATAGCCGTAATTGCGATTAAAAACACCGTTAGGTGTAGGAATATCGGGCAATACAGGAACAGGTGTTGCAGAAATAGTCAGATTGTAATTGGTAGAGCCTAAGTAGCTAGAGACTTGGACATAGTATGTCCCTGGAGCCAGATTGGATAAATTAATCACATCCGGGGTAGTGCCAGCCTTATAAGAGTAGCCAATACTTTCACCAAAATCAACTACACCGTTGCGGTTTATATCTTGAATGAGGTCTACATCAGCATCCGCTGTCAAACCGTCGAGACGCAGGCTAAAATTGCTATTAGTGTTGATATCGAATCGGTAGAAATCGTCGATATCCCCTGTCCCCACGAACTCCGTTAAGCTGATGTTACCGTTCTCAACGCCAACAACATTACGAGCTGTAAAAAGAGAGTTATCTGAATCAGAGAAATTAAACTGAGAGGCAGATATCGTTCCGGTTAGCGGCTCTATATTTGCGCTCCCTGACTGTGACTGCGGTTTGAATTGAGAATCGCTCACAGAGTAACTAAAGCCAGCGCTGGCATCCGCTACAATAAAATCCGTAGTTTGTGTCTGTTGGTCGGTGCTGAATGTTGGGAGCTTAGGAAAGCTAGATGCAGCACTATAACTAGAAACATTGAATGGATCGATCGCTCGGTTGAGCAAGTCGTTGTTAACCGGAAATGCTGATGTGGCGAGATCCTTTGGGTTTTGAATGAAAAAAGGGCGATCGGTAGGATTCGTGTAGATGCCTAACATAAGTTAAAAAAACTGTCATTTTTCCGAAATCTGAAGTTGTTTGTAGTAATGACTTTAGTCCTTAATATACATTGAAGAAGACTCTGCGCCCTCACTACAAACCTATAAAAAATGATTAAAATTCCAGAACTGATATCCTGCGGCTTGGAAGTTAAATCGGCCTTATATCTTCCACCAAGCCTCAGATAGCGTTGGAATTCATGGCGTTGGATTGGCGATCGACCAAGTAACGCTTTCTGATGTATTGTCACCCCTTAATCGGGGCAATTATAACGGGTATATTTTTAAAAGCATCATAGGTTTACTTCACTTAAAAACTTAATTCAGATAATACTTCAAGCTCTTTATAATGTCAATTCATAAAATTCATAGTTTCAAGTCATAAAAGTCATATTTGTAAAATTATATTTCAATAAGTAGACAAGCTATTAAAGTAAAGTTAAATCATGTATAAGCTAAATACAGCAGTTTTCAGTTGCCCGATCGCAACGCAATAGGTATTGGGTAATTGGTGAATGGAAAGCTGTAGCTGATCCCTGGCCAGTTGCTATTTTATAAAAAAAGATGTGCAGAGCGTGTACAAGTAACTTAACACATGAAACTATGACAGTAGAAGAAGCAATATTGTTTTTGGACAATTTGGTATACGAACAAACAGAAAAACACCTAAGTCGGTTGCAACAGTCGATAATTCGAGGCGTTGTCGGGGGTTTGACCTATCAAGAAATTCAGCAAAACGATCAGATCGCCCGCGGGTACACAGTGGGCTACCTGGGGCGGTATGTCGGCTACAACTTGTGGAAAGACCTCACCAAGGTACTAAAGCAAGCAGAAATTATTGGACAAGAAGAAAGAGTCGTCGGAGCAAATCTTTGGGACTGCATCATGAGATCTGTACAAAAAGGCATACAACCAGCTAATTCTGTCGATCCCATGTTGCAAAAGCTGCTGCGGATGCGTTACCGAATTAGAGAACATTTGGTGAATACGGAGTACAGCGATACCTATCTGGCTGAAGATGAAAATTTGCCCGATCGACCTTTGTGCCTCGTCAAGCGCCTGAAAAGCCAGTCTGAGAGAAGCAGCCAGCTATTCGATCGAGAAACGCG
The DNA here is from genome assembly GCF_036701385.1 of Microcoleus sp. Pol12B4. Taxonomy (NCBI): domain Bacteria; kingdom Bacillati; phylum Cyanobacteriota; class Cyanophyceae; order Oscillatoriales; family Microcoleaceae; genus Microcoleus; species Microcoleus sp. Pol12B4. The sequence goes on from NZ_JAUBQR010000019.1 coordinate 41,346, forward strand.
CGTTTTATATCGATTGGGCCAACACGATCGGATACCAGAATTGTTAGCTCGCTTTGAAGAAGATGGATACTTTTATTTAGTCTATCAATTCATCGAAGGGCAACCCCTGTATCAAGAACTAATCGAAGGTCAACCTTGGGAAGAACATCAGGTTATTGATTTGTTGAAAGATATCTTGGAAGTGCTTGTCTTTGTGCACAAACAAGATGTAATTCACCGCGACGTTCATCCTCAAAACTTAATCAGGCGGACATCAGATGGCAAGATTGTATTAATTGACTTTGGGGCAGTTAAAGAAATCAACACTTCACAAAATAGCATCGGTCAAACGAAATCGCGCGGCGGTACTCAGCAAGACTACATTCCCCCCGAACAAGCCATCGGTTCACCGAAACAGTGCAGCGACATTTATGCTGTCGGCATCATCGGGATTCAAGCCTTGACCGGGATGCAGCCGAAACAACTCAGAGTCGATAATTTAGGCAATCTCATCTGGCACAAAAATGCAACTGTCACCCCGGAGTTGGCTCGCGTTTTAGACCAGATGGTGTTGTACGCTTTCCCCCAGCGTTACCCGTCAGCAACCGAAGCTTTGGAAGCACTTCAAAAGTTGGGAGTCGGTTGACTGTTGACTGTTAACAGTTGACAGTTACCAAATCCGACTTTAATATCCCTTCTTTAGTCCCTCTCTGCTGGGACTTTGTTTTTGTAGTAGCGGTTTCAACCGCCGAGTCTTATATGTTTTGCCGATCGCATTTCCCACAGCCACAACAGCCGGTTTACAATGTGAGTGATCTTGTTACAGAGTGATTCATCCGCTACCATTATTCCTCGATGTACTGAGTAAAAACACTCTGTCTTGCCGATGAATCGGGGGTCAATTTCCGAGATCCAAGGGACAGGGAACAAGGAACAAGGAATTTTTTTTAATTTTTCCACCAATAAAAAATACTTAATTCTGCCGTATGCCTTCTACATAAGAGCCTTCAACCTTCATTTGACTATCTCTCTAAAGTTAGATAAAATAATTCATATTTTATGGTTAGGCAGCTTTGAGAAAATCTTAACCAGCTTTGTATAGCGGGCAACAATCTCCCTAGAGTGTTTATTGTTACCTTAGATACGTAGAAACCCAAATAATTTGAGGGAGCGAGAAATTGGAAGTTTTTGAACGAGCACAACAACTGCAAACGCCCTCAACCCGAATGGCTGCTGTCCAGTCTTTTTCCAAAAAAGCGAGTATTGCAGTAATGGCGATCGGCTGTACAGTCCTTTTGGGTTGGATATTCGATCTGCAAATGTTAAAAAGCATTCTGCCCGGACTCGTTACTATGAAAGCCAATACTGCTTTCTGCTTTATTTTGGGCGGCTTTTCTCTATTCATGCAACAGATCCGGCGCCCCAAATTAACAGCAAGAAAGTGTCAAAATAAGTACAAAAAATTAATTTTTATTTCCTCATTCTTAATTATATTAATTAGCATACTAACCCTAGTTCAATATAGCTTTAATTTAGATTTAGGCATCGACCAACTGTTATTTAAAGAAAGTTATACATTGACAATCACCGGAACACCAGGACGCATGGCACCGAATACTGCTGGTGCTTTTTTATTGCTGGGAACAGCGCTGCTGCTGCGGTCAGAACGTCGGCCTAAATACCTGCGGATTCAGATCTTAAGCTGTTCTGTATTTTTAATTGCATATATGGGTTTGATAGGCTACCTCTACGACAAAGCTTTATTTTACCAAATTGGCAATAATACAGGAATGGCTTTGCACACTTCCGCAGGATTTATGTTGCTGAGCTTCGGCCTTTTATTTGCCAGTCCAGAGCGAGGATTGATAGCAGTAATGACGAGCGATCGCGCGGGCGGCATCATGGCGCGGCGCTTATTACCAAGGGCAATTATTATCCCGCCTTTAGTCGGTTATTTCATCATATCGGGAGAGCGGTTACAAGCCTACACACCGGAGGTAGCGATATCGCTGTTAAGCGTATTGAACGTGATTATTTTTACAGTTCTGATTTGGCAGAACGCCAAAACTCTTTGCAGCGCAGACCGGAAGCGCTATCGCGCGGAACTGGGACTGAGGAAAGCTAAATCAGACTTAGAAACTCAAGTTGAGAAACGGACTCTCCAACTGCAACTCGCTAATGAGCAATTGCAGGAGCAAATTTTCGACACTAAAACAACTAAGCAGGAACTTCAGAAAAACTACAACCTGTTGCTTGCCGTCATCAATAGTACGCCAGCAGCCCTATTTGTCAAAGATATTCAGGGCTGTTACCTGATGCTCAATGCTGCGGGAGCAAGTATAATTGGCAAGTCTGTAGACGACATTATTGGCAGAGATGACAGCGAGTTGTTTCACCCGGAAATTGCAGGCAAAATTAGAAAAACCGATCGCCCAATTATGGCAGCGGGAACAACGCAAGCAATTGAAGAAGAGCTGCCAGTCAAAGGAACTTTGAGGATATTTCTTTCTACAAAAAGTGCTTACCGGGACGGACTAGGAAATATTAGCGGTATAGTTACCATCGCGCGGGATATTACTGAAAGCAAAAAAGCCGAAATCGCCAACAGAAGTCTGGCAGCAATTCTGGAAGCAACCCCCGATTTTGTAGGTACTTACAACCTCGAAGGAGGCGCCATTTACATTAACAAAGCCGGCAGAAAAATGGTGGGTATAGACGAAAACGAAGATATATCCAAGCGACAAGTTCTAGAATTCACCGCAGCGTCAGACTACAGCACTTTGAAACAAGCGATCGCCACCGCTGTTTCCGAAGGCTTTTGGAGTGGAGAAACCACCTTCCTGTCAACATCGGGACTCGAAATTCCCGTCAGCCAAGTCCTCATCTCCCACTCCGCACCGGACGACAAACTCACCTACATTTCGACGATCGCCCGCGACATCAGCGATCGCAAACAAGCTGAACAAGCGCTGCAACTGTCTCAAGCTCGTTTCGCCGGCATTGTAGACATTGCCGACGATGCGATTATTTCCGTGGATGCTGAGCAAAAAATTATCCTGTTCAACCAAGGTGCAGAACGGATTTTTGGGTGGACGGCTGCGGAGGCGATCGGGCAATCCCTTAGTCTGCTGTTGCCCGAAGCTTTGGCCACCCCTCATAGTCACCTCGTCAGCAATTTCGGCCGCGGCCTTAAACAAGCCCGAACAATGGGCAAGCGCAAAGAAATTTTCGCCCGCCGCCGAGATGGTACAGCATTTCCCGCCGAAGCTTCTATTTCCAAACTCGAAGTGGCAGGCGAAATCATATTCACAGCTATTTTGCGCGACGTGACAGCCAGCCGAGAAGCCGAAGAATCTGTGCGTCTGAGTGAGGAAAGATATCGATCGCTGGCAATGGCCACCGCACAGATGGTTTGGATGACAGACGCTAACGGAATCTTCGACAGGGCTCAGCCTGATTGGATAGCTTATACGGGCATCAGCTTTGAAGAGAAGGACAACTGGATACAAGCAGTACACCCAGAAGACCGCGATCGCACAATACAAGCTTGGATGCGTGCAATAGAAACAAAAAGTCTCTACGAAGTCGAGCACCGCTTGCGAGCCGCAGACGGCAGTTACAGACACTTCTGGGTGCGGGGTGTCCCTCTTTTGGCAGCCGACGGCAGCGTTCGCGAGTGGGTGGGAACTCACACCGACATTAGCGATCGAGTACAAGTTTTGGAAGCACTCAAGCAGTCAGAGGGACAGTATCGATCGCAAGCAGCCGAGCTCGAAAAAGCTGTCCGCGAGTTGCACCAAGCACAAACTCAACTAATTCAAACCGAAAAAATCTCTTCTCTCGGGCAGCTAGTCGCCGGCGTCGCCCACGAAATTAACAATCCCATTAACTTCATTTACGGCAACATCACCCACGCCAGCCAATACGCCACAGACTTGCTCGGTTTGCTCCATCTTTACCAGGAAAAATACCCTAATCCTGTCCCAGAAATTGTAGAGGCCGCCGAAGATATTGAAGTTGATTACTTAATGGAAGACTTTACGAAGATTTTGGAATCAATGAAAGTAGGAGCCGATCGCATCCGCGACTTAGTTGTATCCTTACGCAACTTTTCCAGACTCGACGAATCGCAGATGAAGCGAGTAGATATTCACGAAGGAATCGAAAGCACTTTGCTAATTTTGCAGCACCGGATCAAAGCTAATGTACTTCGTCCCGCTATTGAGATTATCAAAGAATACGGCAATTTTCCAAAAGTTGAGTGCTATGTAGGTCAGCTCAATCAAGTATTTATGAATCTTTTAGGAAATGCGATCGACGCCCTAGAAGACTACAACAGCACTCATTCTTCACAAGAAATATATTATCGCCACAACCAAATTCGGATTAGCACCCGTGCGAATTTAGACACAGTAACAATTCGTATTTCCGACAACGGCATGGGAATCAATCAAGAAGTTATTCACAAGTTATTCGACCCATTTTTTACTACTAAACCCGTCGGCAAAGGTACAGGCTTGGGACTGTCAATCAGCTATCAGATTATAGTTGAAAAACACCGAGGCAAATTGCAGTGTATTTCCACGCCTGGGGAAGGTGCAGAGTTTGTCATAGAAATTCCCATTTCCCAAAAAGTATCAGCGCTGGCTGCGGAAAACACAAAGGAAATGGTCATTAGTCAGTAGTCATTAGTTTCAGGGCTGACCCATGGGGAGGGGCTAGAAACCCGGTTTCTACGAGTTTTGCGTTGAGTGAGGAGAAATATAGGAAGAAACTGCGTTTCTCAAGTAGCGAGTGCATCCAAGACTTGCATTTGGATCTGGTACTCTGAAAACCTTGATTTTCACGAATGCCGGTACTCTCCTCTTCTCGATCGCCCTAAATCGAAATAATTCTTTACAATAAAAAAGTAACAATCCAATTAACTTTGACAAAATCCCTTGAAAATGCCTGTAAACCTACTTTCTCCAACCACAGCCTCCACGCAAACACAGACACTCGACTTTGACATAGCGATCGTCGGAGGGGGCATAGTCGGGGCCACCTTAGCCAGCGCCTTAAAAGATTCTGGATTAAAAATCGCTATAATTGAAACCCAACTCCCCGCCGCCGCCGCAGCCAAAAAACAAGCCTATGCAATCACCCTGCTATCAGGAATGATCTTAGAAGGTATCGGCGTGTGGCAGCAAATCTTGCCGCAAATCACCACCTTCGAGCAAATTAGCCTCTGCGACGGCGACTATCCCGGCGTCGTCGAATTCCACCGCCCGGATTTGGGAAATACTGGCAAATTGCCCGTACCAAAAGCAGCTTTAGGTTACGTTGGCGAGCACGGAGTCATGCTGTCAGCTTTGCAAGAATCTTTGGCAAAAAACCCGAATTTTAGTTGGGTTTGTCCGGCGGAAGTTGTCGAGGTAAAATATTTAACCGATTGCGCGGAAATAGAAGTCAAACAACACGGGGAAACTCGGACAATTCGCAGCAAATTATTAGTCGCCGCCGACGGTTCGCGATCGCGCATCCGCACCGAAGCCAACATCAGCACTCGTGGCTGGAAATACTGGCAATCCTGCGTTGCTATCACTATTAAAGCAGAAAAACCGCACAATGATATCGCTTTTGAGCGCTTTTGGCCGAGCGGCCCGATGGGAATCTTACCATTACCGGGGAACCGCTGTCAAGTAGTTTGGACAGCACCCCACGCGGAAGCGAAAGCTTTGCAACAAATGGATGAAACAGAGTTTTTGACTTTGTTGGAACAGCGCACTGGCGGGCTTTTGGGGCGTTTGGAATTGGAGAGCGATCGCTTCTTGTTTCCGGTGCAGTTAATGCAGAGCGATCGCTACGTTTTGCCCAGATTAGCACTAATTGGCGACGCGGCCCACTGCTGCCATCCCGTGGGCGGCCAGGGATTGAATATGGGCATTCGAGACGCTGGGGCGATCGCCCAAATCTTGCAGCAAGCGCACCAAAAAGGCGAAGACATCGGCGATTTGCGAGTATTGAAACGGTATCACAACTGGCGCAAAAAAGAGAATTTAATCGTGTTAGGATTTACCGATTTTCTAGACCGATTATTTTCCAATACTTGGCTGCCAGTTGTAGCATTTCGCCGCTTTGGATTGTGGTGTTTGCAGACAATTCCGCCAGTGAGGTTTTTAGCCTTGCGCTTGATGACCGGTTTAATGGGCCGGCCGCCAGAATTAGCCAAAAATTAGAAGAAACCGGGTTTTTATCTGCGTCCATCCGCGTACATCCGCCCACATCTGTGGTTCAAAATCAATAGCCGTTGTTTTTTCGCACAAATCTTTATAGCGATCGCCCCCAAGTGTCAAGCTTGCTTCTTCCCTTGAGCAGTAATTGAGACTACTATTCAACGATTTAAGCTGAAATATGGGGTTTCCATTGGTTGCGGATAGCTTGTACTAACAGCCCTTCGCCGTTCCGCACTATTCCCCAGCGGCGATTTTTCTCAACTACAGCGATCGCATCTCGAACCACTTCAACATTGTTACTTAGAATCAAAGTCTTTAGCCAAGGGTTAAGATGAAATCCAGCCATTTCCACTTCCTCCAAAATTGTATTAGACATACAGCGTTTTCCGCTGTTATGAGGTACAATAGCAACAGTTAGCAAACCAATTTCTTAAATGCTGAGGATTTATTA
>NZ_JAUBQR010000472.1:0-1105 GCF_036701385.1 Microcoleus sp. Pol12B4
TGCCTGGGGAGGAATATCGGTAGCCGGATAGTGCAGTCCCAATAAAGGAGCCAAACTTTCTACTTTGTCTTCGGCGATAACTTCACCCGCACCGGTGGTATCAAATTGATAGACGATCGCTCGATCGAAACCAATCATCCTCCGCACCTCTTCAACTGCTGTCTGACACAGCACTTGCAGGTTTGGTGTTTTGTGGATTTTGTCGATCGGCTCTTGGACTAAATGATAAAAATCGAAAGAATCGCTAGGTTTTGGGGAAACAGCCGACTCGAGTTCAAGAATTAATGCTGAATTTGATTGATGTAGCGTCCCCTCAAAAAAAGACTTGCGGTCTTGACTTTTGAATGATAATCTGATAGCGTTACGTTGTTGGTCGTTTTCAAATAAAGCTTTTTCAATAGCTTTAATTTCCTCAGTCTCGACAAATTCCTCTAAAAATTGCTCCAAAAGTTGTTCGGGGTAAAGACCCATCGCCTCAAAAGTATTGTTGCTAACTTGCAAAATTTTCAACGCCGGAGATTCCAGCACCAAAAGGATGCCGTGAGGTTGAATCGAACCCGGGGCGTAAATTAGTTCGCAGTCGCTGTCATTGAGATTGTCTGTGTCTGAGGGCAATATCATGGCTTTCACCTGATTAATACTTCTCTAAATAAGTCTGTGTTCTTGATGAGCTGGCAAGCATCTATTAACGCCATCGCGTCTGAATCGCACAACCAAACAATCCCTAGTCTTGGCTAAGGCTTGCTGAGTGGTTTCCGACACGCACTGCATATTTCTTCATGGTTATACCAGTTTTAAACAAGAATACAACTGTAGCCCCGTGCTCCCAACCACGAGCTTCATCATTCATCCCCAATTCTTCAATTCTTTAATTTTTTAATCTAAAATGGGATTAGCGCTGTGCCTGAGCCAGCCTGTTTCTGAGTTGAGTCCGCTCCAAACGATTCAGGAGGCGAGCAATTAATTCCGGTTTCACGATCGGCTTGTTCACGTAGTCGTCAGCACCTGCGACAAACATTTGGCGCACTATTTCCGACTCGGAATGAGCTGTCAAAAATAGCACGGGGAGCTTGCTCCAGCGCAAATCGTTGCGAACTGCCAAACA
>NZ_JAUBQR010000343.1:0-4193 GCF_036701385.1 Microcoleus sp. Pol12B4
GACACCTTGACCGTTGAATTCACCATCGGCAAATTCTCCTTGGTATCGACCTTCTTCTTTAAAGGTATAGATGCCTTTACCGTGAGGTTTGCCGTTGAGAAATTGGCCTTCGTAGCGATCGCCGTTGGCATATTGACAATTGCCGGGGCCGCTAAGTTTTCCCTCACTCAATTCTCCCTCGCAACGTCCGCCATCGGGTAAAGTAATTACTCCTGCCATTGCGCTGTGAGGGTTGGCAAACAACAAAGCCATTCCCAAGTTGGAACCAAGTAATAGAACGAGTCCAACTCGCTGAAGTTTACTTAATATTGTTGACGACATTCCCAAATTCATAATTCACAAAAAATTCAACTTTTAACTTTGCTATTCCTTGGAAGGTGCTATAGAATTCCCAGCCAAATTGCTAGAGTATCAAAAAAATCCCTAGTCAGTGAGCTGGAAGATAATGACAATTCTTTCTCCTTGAAGACCACTCTCTGATGGGGCATATTTCCTTTCTTCTACTGTTTTCATCGCTGCGCGATTCAAGTCGTTGTATTTGCTAGGAGTCAATATCTTGATGTTGACTGTCTTACCGTTGGGGTCAATGTCACAAATGAGTTCCACTTGGCCTTGGCGCCCTTCTTCTCTGGCTGCGCTCGGATAGTTAGGTTTACCGCAGCCACTAATGCAAGTGCCCATAGGCGTGCCGGGAGGGCGCGAAGGACTCCCCCCTCTTCCTGGATTTGTCGGTTTTGGCACTGGCCCGGAACCGCTTCCAGAGCCTCCGCCTCCACGACCTCCGCCTCCAGAACCTCCGCCTCCAGGACCTCCGCCTCCAGGGCCTCCGCCTCCAGGACCTCCGCCTCCAGGGCCTGGTAAGCCAGCCGTCGCCGATCTTCCCAATCGCCCGGAACCATCGCCAAATGGCTCTGAGGAAGGTAGGTCACCATTTGCGCTGGCGCCAGATGGTGAGTTCGACGCACTTCCTCCAGGGCTTCCACCTCCAGGACCTCCGCCTCCAGGGCCTCCGCCTCCGGGGCCACCAGAGGCAAGGTTTCCTAAACCTCCGATCGCATTTCCAGAATTGCCGCCGCCTCCTGGCCTAGTAGCTGTGACTGGTGAGCCAGCCGCGGGCGATCGCTGTATCGGCCCGGAAGAAGGATTTAATGGCTCTGAGGAAGGTTCCCCGCTACCCGCCGAAGCAGGCGGCTGGTTTTCAGGGCTGTCTGAGGAGTTGGGATTTCCAGCATCTTTTGTAAAGTCTGGGGGACTCCCAGCACTCTTGGGGCGGGAGGCGGTAACGGGTGGTTCGCTTTTTGGAGGATCGGGCGAAGGGGTTTCGGGTTCCTTGGCGATCGGGGTTTTAGGAGTTTCTGGGGAATTTAAATTTTGTTTAGGTAGAGGGGAAGGCTCCACTGGAGTTGGTGGCGTAGTTTCCGTTAATGGCAGCTCTTTCTTAATCTCTGGTGGGGGCGTTACCGCTACGGGTGGCTCCTCTGGAATTGGTGGTGGCGTTGCTGCTACGGGTGGCTCCTCTGGAATCGGTGGTGGCGTTGCTGCTACGGGTGGCTCCTCTGGAATCGGCGGGGGCGTTGCCGCTACTGGAGGCTCCTCTGGAATCGGCGGTGGCGTTACCGCTACGGGTGGCTCCTCTGGAATCGGCGGGGGCGTTACCGCTACGGGTGACTCCTCTGGGGGAGCTGGCTCTGGTGGCGGTTCTGGTTTGAAAGTGTCAGGCGGGGGAGATACCTTTTCTGGAATAGTCGGCTCTGGCTGGATTTCCTCTACTTTCGGTTCATCAAGCACAACAACTTCAATGGGCTCCTCTGCAAATTCAGCAGGTTTGACCAAGTTGAGGCTCAACGGCAGGGCGACACCGTGCAGGAAGGCTGAGCCTAACAGACTGAGCGCCAGAATTTTTTTGAGAGCTTCTTCTTGTTGTTCTCTTTGCGTCGCCGAAATATTTGAAAAACTCATGGCTTATCAATCTCCTTGATGGATGGGTTGGCAACGTCCTCGCTGGCTCCCCCACATAACCCGAAACAAGCTACCAAGTGTCGGTTGAGCTTGCTATCAATTATGAACCTACCCATCCTATAAGAAGACTGTCACCCTGTTCAAGACTCTTGCAATTAATTTTCATTATTTAATTTTGAGATAGTGACTAGACGCTACCAATCAGCATTTCCTTTGGGGGCGTCTACCTTGCTCTTATGGGCTCTGTCAATGTTCGGATTCTGGTAGGGCAAGGTTCAAAAATGCCTTAACTGCAATGCTCTAGCCCGTAATATACCAACAAATTTCCACATTCTCAAGCTTTTCCTAAAAATTTATTGATAAGGAAAATTAAGTTTAATTTTAAATTTAATAGGTAATTATTATATAGAAAGGTGGATCGTGACTTGACAAACCCTGATTTTTGTGGAAACCTAGTTGAGAATCTTTTAAATTATTGAAGATTATTGTCAAGTCCTAACACAAATATTTAGCAAAGAATCACTGGCAGAACAATCTGTCGCGATCTCGGTCGGGATCACATTAGGAGCATTTTGGGTACAGACGAAGATAGTCACATACAGGTAGTGCGTTTGTGCGATCGCGATCGCGCTTGAGTGAAACAATTCGCAGCCTGAATCACTTGTGCCGACTTGACGCAAAAATTGTACCAGCCTTCGATCGGGCTAATTGCACCATTAGGCAGCTTGCGATCACTCAACACAGCTAACGAGAATACAAACTAATGGATAATTTCATTTACATTTTTCGCGCTGGGGGCATTGTTTCTTGGCCGCTGCTTGCCTCGTCAATCGCAGCAGTCGCACTGATTTTAGAGCGTCTTGTCTTTTGGTTTAAAGTGAATCGGCGACAGCGGCGGGTCGTCCGGGAAGTGCTAAAACTTTACAGTCAAAACCCGGATTCCGCCATCAAAAAGTTACAAGTAAACGCTGATTTGCCCTTAGCCAGAATTTTTTTGGAAGCATTAGAATTAGACTCGCCCAACATCGAAGAATTTCGTTTGGTCTTAGAGAGTGCAGCTCAGGCAGAAATCCCCGTTTTGAAGCGATTCAATACAATATTTGACACCATTATCACCCTCTCCCCGTTATTTGGGTTGCTCGGAACTGTTTTGGGCTTAATTACCACCTTTGACTCCCTCAAAATCGGAGATGCTGCAGGCACCAATGCCGCGGGCGTTACCGGGGGGATTAGCGAAGCCCTCGTTTCTACGGCAATGGGGTTAGTGGTGGCAATCTTTACGCTCGTATTTGCCAATATGTTTCGTGGGTTTTACTTACAGCAGATAGCTTTTATGCAGGAAGCCGGAGGCCAGCTAGAGCTATTGTACCGTCACTACTACGAAAAACTACCAAGAGAATCTAACTATGCGCCTACCCGATGAACCTGATAGTATTCCCCAGATCAACATCGTGCCACTGATTGATGTAACCTTCGCCATATTGACGTTTTTCATTGTTTCCTCTTTGTCTTTATCCAAATCCGAAGGTCTGCCAGTAAATTTGCCGAAAGCATCAACCTCTCAAGTTCAGGAATCGCCTGCTAAAATTACCGTCACGCTTGATGCTCAGGGAAAATTCATGGTTGATAAAAAGGTAGTCAACTTAGAGCAGATTGAGAGTACGGTGCGACAAGTGATGGGGTCAAATCCGACCCCCTTAATTGTGCTGAATGCCGATAAAAGCGTCAATCACGGAAATGTGGTGGAAGTTATGGATCGATTACGCCGAATTAAGGGAGCTAAGTTAGGGATTGCTACCACAAAGTAGAGAGTTCCTATAATTACTAATTTGTAATTCCCTTACAGCATTAAACAGGAATTCCCCCGTACAAATTTACTAAAAAAGCTTGTAAACCTGATTAAAAGGTAGTCCTGAATAGTCTGTATGATTCAGGACTTTATTTGGATAAAGCATTTAAAAATTAAAGTCCTTACTGCCAACAAACAGCAAGGACTTTAATCATTTATTCCTGAGTTTTAAGGACGAACGTCCTTACTACACACGTTAAATACTTGCCATAACTTCGCGCGCTGCAGCCAAAGTTCGATCGATATCTTCGTCAGTATGAGCCAAAGAAGTAAATCCCGCCTCAAACTGCGAAGGAGCAAGATAAATTCCGTGCTCCAACATTCCCCGGTGAAAGCGGCTGAACTTCGTCAAATCCGACTTCTTCGCATCCTCGTAATTGTGAAC
>NZ_JAUBQR010000020.1:0-27308 GCF_036701385.1 Microcoleus sp. Pol12B4
CAGTATATCTTAGATATGGCAGAAGATGCCGGTATCCGCTTGCCGAACGGATGCAAGCAAGGAGAGTGTTCTGCTTGCGTTGTCAAACTGCTGAGCGGTGAAATCGACCAAAGCGAACAAAAGTTTTTGAAGCCGTCAGAATTGGAAGCTGGCTACGCTGTTACTTGTGTGGCTTACCCGCTTTCTGATTGTACTTTGTTAACTCATCAAGAACAAGTTTTGTATCAAACAGCTCTTTATTTTAAGTAATAAGTATGGAGCGATTCAAAGATACTCGTGAAACAATCTACTCATTCCAGGATGAATTTCTGGTGAGATGCCCTTTTTGTGGTTCATGTGCGATCGTGCGTTGTATAGATCCTGATAAGGTCGATAGCTTTGCTCCTCGGAGATTTTCCTGTACAGCTTGTGGTTCCTCAAAAGATTGGTCTGAACAGAAGATTGAAAGCTGGTATAGTGAGGCACTGGATAACTACTTCCACTATCCTCTATGGCTTCAAACTTCCTGTTGCGGTCAGACGCTTTGGGCTTACAATCTTCGACATTTAGAATTTATTGAGGCCTTTGTTCGGGCAAAGCTGAGGGAACGAAAACCTCATGAACTTCATGGCTGGTCTAATCAGAGTCTGTTCTCTAGACTTCCAAAATGGATACAATCAGGTAAGAATCGAGAAGAAATTCTCAAAGCGATCTCAAAGATACGTGAATCAGTTGTAACTTCTACCTAATATTCGCCACTGGAAATGGTTGTTGAACCAGATTTCGTGTGATGTAAGGTGTGTGACTCTCCAGTATCTGGCTGCAACTTTAGTGGCTAGAAAGCCACGCACCCTAACGAGTATAGATAAACCCCTCCTGATTAATTTAGCAACTGTAGAATCCGCTTCAACGGAATTTCCGCCCAATCTAAGCGGTAATTAAGTTCGTAGGCTAGCTCGCCAACCGCTTTTTCCAAAATGTAAGCATCCAACAAAACTTGTAGTTCCGGTATAGATTTGGGCAAGAAATTCGCATCGGCTGCTGTTAGCAAATAGCTGTTAAGAAAAGTGAGGCTGACCCAGCGGTGCCAAACGTTCGCCCACTGCTGCATCTCCGGGAGATTTTCCGGGCGAATCATCCCACTTTCTACTTCATTGCGGAGTGCCAAAGTAACAGCGTAACTTATAGATTGCAGCATTCCCGCAACATCTCGCAGGGGCGACCTCTTCATCCGCCGCTCGTTTAAGGGTCGATCGCGTTCTCCTCCGAAATCAATAATTACGAAGTCTTTGCCTGTATAAAGAACTTGCCCGAAATGAAAGTCTCCGTGACAGCGAATTCTATCGGCAGTGATTCTCAAGTTCAGAATAGACTTGAAACGTTCCATGAGCAAATCTTCACGGTTGAGGAGCTTTTGCGCCGATTTTTGTATTTCTGGTGGCAGTTTGGACAGCCGTTTTTTTAGCTCCAGCAAAGTTCTTCCTGCCAGATTTCTCATGTGTTGATAGATGGAACGCTGGTAAAAGGAGGTGAAGCTTTCTGGGGCAAAAGCGGGATTTTCTGTGTCAGCAGCTAAAGCGAGGTGAAGTTCGGCTGTCCGCTGACCTAAAAGTTCGGCTGATGCTAAGTAAGAGCCGATGAGTTCGCGAGCTAAGGCGGGAATTTCTAGGGATAAATCCGCTACTAGCGAGTTTGAGTTCCGCTGCATTTGTCCGGTCAAAGCGCTCGGTAAATAATTTTCGGGGGCAGTAGATAAATTCTCGCCGGAATGCTTTGCTTCTACGGTCATTACTTGCTCGAAATAGTCGCGCAGTGTGTCTAATGTATAAGACCAAGCGTCTATGCTGTCGGGGATTAATTTTTGCAGTATTCCGACGGTAAGGGCTTGTTTTGCTGGTGTGTGATATTCCAATGCTCCGGCAATTGGAGCGTAGTGTTGGATCGAGTTGCGCTCTGTTAAAAAGCGTCCGATTTCTAATTCGGGGTTGATTCCTTCCTCGATTTTTCGCAATATTTTCAGGACGAAGCGGTCGCCGTAACCTGCGGATGTATTGCTTTGTTCTTTTTTGAACAGGTGAGGGTCGAGCTGCGATAAATCTTGTTCTGAGTTGAATGAACTGTCGGCAATTCCTAGCAGTTGACCTGCAGCACCTCTGTAACTGCGAGAATTGGCGATCGCCCCCAGCAGCGCGCTCAGAAAACCTTTGTCCCCGGCAGCGTCAAATAGTACCCCGACTTCCTTGTTGGTTTCTGGGAAGTGGAGGCGCGCGATCGCCCGATCGTCCACATCGCCTTTCATCTCTTCCCACCCTAAAGGCAAAACGTAAGTTTCCGGCATACCTTCAGTATAATTCAACTGCAAAAACAGAATGTAAACTTGAGATTGCTCCCCCGCACTATCTTTACATTCAATCGGTACAATCTCACTTATTTCTAATGATTGAATTGTCCGATCGGTACCGCTAAACCAGCGATTGCGCCGCAGGTATCCCGGCAAAATATTAAGCAGCATATCGCTTAACTGACTTGTAGCAAAAGCAGTTTTCCAATTACCTATCACCGCCAAAGTAGGCAAGTCTGTGGGAACGCCGTGCAGCACCAAATCTTCATTTTTAACAGTAAGAGTAAACCAGTAAAACGTGTGAGGACTCAAGCACAAAAAGTAAGGATCTTCGCCAACGGCAGGAAACTCCGTACGGCCGAAAATCTCCACCGGAACAGCACCTTTAAAGGGCGCAAGGTCTAATTCTGCCGTCTGGACGAAGCGTGACAAATTAGCCACTACGAGGATGTGTTCGTCTTGATAAGTGCGTACAAAAGCTAAAACTTTGCGGTTTTCCGGGTACAGAAACTCGCAAGTTCCGCGGCCGAATGCTTGGAAGCGCTGCCTAATTGCAATCAGGCGTTTCATCCACCACCACAGAGAACTCGGATTCGCCCGCTGCGCGTCCACGTTAACAGATTCGTAGTGATATTCAGGGTCAACAATGGGCGGCGCGTAAAGCCGCTGCGGGTTCGCACGGCTGAAACCGGCATTGCGATCGCCACTCCACTGCATCGGAGTTCTCACCCCGTTGCGATCGCCCAAATAGATATTGTCTCCCATGCCAATTTCATCGCCGTAGTAAAGCACCGGCGTACCCGGAAGAGACAGCAGCAAAGCATTCATCAACTCGATGCGGCGGCGGTTATTTCCCATCAAAGGAGCCAAGCGGCGGCGGATGCCCAAATTAATTCTCGCCTGAGTGTCTTGAGCGTAAACCCGATACATATAATCTCGGTCTTCATCACTCACCATTTCCAGCGTCAATTCGTCATGATTCCGCAAAAATAATGCCCACTGACAGTTATTGGGAATCGGCGGAGTTTGCTGGAGAATATCGCTAATTGGGAAGCTATCTTCCATATACAAAGCCATAAATAAACGTGGCATCAGCGGAAAATGAAAGTTCATGTGACATTCATCGCCGGCAGCGTAATATTGAACTGCATCCTCCGGCCACTGATTCGCCTCAGCCAGCAGCATCCGGTTCGGGAATTTTTCATCTACGTGCTGCCGCAATTGCTTCAGGAATTGGTGAGTTTCTGGCAGGTTTTCGCAGTTAGTACCTTCGCGCTCGTACAGGTAAGGCACGGCATCCATCCGCAGTCCGTCTACTCCCAGTGCCAACCAGAAATCTACCACATCTAAGATGGCTTGGCGCACGGCCGGATTGTCGTAATTCAAATCGGGTTGGTGGGAATAAAAACGGTGCCAGTAATAAGCTTTTGCTACGGCATCCCAAGCCCAATTAGAGGTTTCAAAATCTTTGAAAATAATCCGAGCATCTTGATATTTTTCCGGCGTGTCGTTCCACACATAAAAATCTCTTTCGTTACTTCCTTTCGGGGCGCGGCGCGCTCGCTGAAACCAAGCGTGCTGATCGGAAGTGTGGTTGACAATTAACTCAATAATGACTCGAATTCCCCGCTCGTGCGCTGCTTCTAAAAGGTCTTTAAAATCCTCTAATGTGCCGTAAATCGGGTTGACGGTAGTATAGTGAGATGTATCGTAGCCGTCGTCTCGCAGCGGCGAGGGAAAAAATGGCAGTACCCAAATTGCTGTTACTCCCAAGTTTTGCAGGTAATCCAGTTTTTCAGTCAGTCCTCTAAAGTCGCCGATGCCGTCTGCATTGCTGTCGGCAAAAGCCCGAACTGGTACTTCGTAAATAATTGCGTCTTTGAACCACAAGGGGTCGTCATTTAACATTGAGTTTGGCATGATTTGTAGCGATGATTGGTAATTGGTAATTTGTACTTAAAATTTGGTAATTGGGATTTGTTAGTTCCCATCCAAACCGATAAATCATAACTCATAATTTAGCCGCTATTCCTCATGCCAGCGGCAGACTTTTAATCGTAATTTATTAACGCAAAACTTATAATTTCTTAACTATAAAATCTCAACAAGCTGTTTTGCTATTTCGGATACAGTTCATAATTCCGATACATATGCGCGGTGCACACCCGAAAGACCGATCCGCGGTGCACACCCTACCAAGGCGTGTCAACTTAAGCCTGAAACCCCTCTGAATCTCTCGCTGCTAGTCCAGTCTAGATCCCCCTAAATCACTCTTGATGGGACTTTGAGAACACTCTTGTCCCGCCCTTATTAAGGGGGGCTAGGGGGGAGCGAGCCCTTGTTGACACTAAGCACACCCTACAGACTCAGGATTAGGTGCGGTATTTACTACCTGGCGGACGGTTGCCACGACAGTACAGTACCTTGACGTTGATTGCTAATTTTCGTTACATTAGTTTACATAAAGCAACAAAAATTAAGGAAAAAGCAAATATGGCTATTGTAATCGCTCTTTTAATCGTCGGTTGGGTCGCAGCCTCAGTAATTGGCACTCAAGCATATTTCCTGGGCGAACAGTCAAAGCCTATCCACGAGCGGAATTGGAACGATGAATCTTTTGAAAAATTGGCTGTAGCAATCACAGCAACAGAGATGGATTACAGCGTTCGCGTTCCCGCCTACAGCATGGATGCTTACGGCAGCCGCACCATCTCGAATTCTTGATATCAAGTAACAGGTTTCACCATTTTCAATAACAGGCAAGATGCCGGTTCCTAATTTTCAATAACAGGCAGGATGCCTGTTCCACAAGAGAATTGATTGTTTGTGGAACAGGCATCTTGCCTGTCCCTAATTTTTAATAACAGGCAGGATGCCTGTTCCACTAGAAAATTGATTGTTTGTGGAACAGGCATCTTGCCTGTTCCTAACTATTCGGCAACTACAAACTCTTACCTGTCAGCGCTGGGCGAGACTCTTTTTTGCGAAATTGCAAAGAGTTATTTTCACAGTCGATCGCAATTGTATCTCCCTCCACAAACGCATTTTCCAGAATCTTGTTAGCCAGCGGGTTTTCCAGCTCCCGCTGGATGGCGCGTTTCAAGGGACGAGCGCCGTAAACCGGGTCGTAACCGACATCTGTGATATGGTTTTTCGCCGCATCGGAGAGTTCCAAAGTGATTTTTTGCTCGGCCAACAAACGCTCGATCCGCTTCACTTGGATACTGACTATTTGCCGCAGTTCGACCTTGCTCAAAGTGTGGAACAAAATTATCTCGTCCACCCGATTGAGAAATTCGGGCCGGAAGTGCGATCGCAGCGCTGTCATCACCCGTTTTAACATCTGTTCGTACTCTTGGTCTGTCTCCCGGTCTTGAGTCAATAAATTTTCATTTTCACTCTTGTTTTCAGTCTTGTTTTCACTCTTAGTTACACTATCAACATCAACTCGCTGGGCCGACACCTCGACAGTACCATCGGCAGCCACTTTATAATCTGTCTTTTGACTGGACAAATCTTTCGTTTCCTGCTTCCGACTAGCAGGTTTTTTGACGGTTTTTTCCTTCTTAGTAAACACGTCTAAAATGTGGTCGCTGCCGATATTGCTAGTCATCACAATTACGGTATTTCTAAAGTCAACCACTCGACCTTGAGAATCGGTAATTCTGCCGTCATCCAACACTTGCAGCAAAATGTTAAATACGTCCGGGTGCGCTTTTTCCACTTCGTCAAACAGCACTACCGAATAAGGCTGTCTCCGCACTGCTTCCGAAAGTTGTCCCCCTTCATCGTAACCGACATATCCGGGGGGAGCTCCTACCAACCGGGAAACGCTGTGTTTCTCCATGTATTCCGACATATCGATGCGGACGATCGCATCATCGCTGTCAAACAAAAACTCCGCCAACGCCCGCGCTAACTCAGTTTTTCCGACGCCTGTCGGGCCCATAAACAAGAAAGAGCCGATCGGTCGGCCAGGGTCTTTCATGCCCGCCCTAGCGCGCCGAATTGCCGCTGCCACGGCTGTTACAGCTTCCTCTTGACCGATAACTTTTTGGTGCAAGTGTTTTTCCAATTGCAGCAATTTTTGGCGTTCGGATTCTAACAATCGGTTAACGGGAATGCCCGTCCATTTGGCGACAATTTCCGCAATATCGCCCTCAGTAACTTTTTCCCGCAGCAGGGAAGAACCTTGAGCTTGCTGTTTCAAAAGTTCCGCTTCTTTCGCTTCGCGATCGCGCACCGCAGTTTCCAACTTGCCGTACTTTAACTGTGCGGCCTTATTCAAATCGTAAGCCCTTTCTGCTTGTTCGATTTGCACTCGCAGTTGGTCTTCTTCTGCTTTCAATTTATTGATTGCATCCAACAACTGCTTTTCGCCCAACCACTGAGAGGACAATTTTTCCTGCTTGACTTTTAAAATGTCAATCTCCGATGTGATGCGTTCGACGCGGAAGCCTAGCCCAGGGGCTAGAGCGCCTTTTCCTTCGCCTTCGATCGACAATTTTTCCATTTCCAACTGCATCACCCGGCGGTCAATGCCTTCCAATTCCACAGGTTTAGAAGTAATCTCCATTTTCAAGTGGGCGGCCGCTTCATCTACCAGGTCGATCGCCTTGTCCGGCAAAAATCGATCGGAAATATAGCGAAAAGACAGAGTTGCAGCAGCTACCAGGGCCGAATCAGTAATTTTTACCCCGTGGTGGCGTTCGTAACGGTCTTTCAATCCGCGCAAAATCGAAACAGTATCTTCAACGCTCGGTTCGCCGACAAATACTTGTTGAAAGCGGCGTTCCAAGGCAGGATCTTTTTCAATATTCTTGCGGAATTCGTCGAGAGTTGTAGCGCCGATGCAGCGCAATTCGCCTCTGGCCAACATTGGTTTTAACAAATTTCCCGCATCCATTCCCGAACCGGAACTGCCACCGCCGCCAGTGCCGACAACGGTGTGCAATTCGTCAATAAATAGGACAATTTGCCCGTCGGAATCGATGACTTCCCGCAATACAGATCGCAACCGTTCTTCAAATTCGCCCCGGAATTTTGCCCCAGCAATTAAACTGCCCATGTCGAGGCTAAATAGCTGGCGATTTTTCAAAGATTCCGGTACGTCGCCGTTGACAATCCGCTGGGCTAAACCTTCGGCGATCGCAGTTTTTCCGACTCCGGGATCGCCAATTAACACCGGATTGTTTTTTTGGCGGCGGGAAAGAACTTGTACCACGCGGCGGATTTCCTCGTCGCGGCCGATTACTGGGTCGAGTTTGCCGGCTTTGGCGGCTTCTGTCAAATCGCGGCCGTACTTGCTGAGGGCGTCGGAGTTAGCTTCGCCATCTTGATCTTGGGCTTTAGCGCTGCTGCGGCTGCCTTTCCCCGTTTCGGAATTTTTTTCTTGGGTTTTAGCAGTGGCGCGGACTAATTTGATTGCTTCTTCGAGTTTTGGTCGATCGATCGTACCGGCTGGGGGTTTGCGATCGTAACCGGGACGGCCCGGCGGGCCGTCGCCTTTTGTCAGCAACCTGCGGCCGACTCGTTCGTCTTCTACTAAGCCAATTAATAAATGTTCAACGGCGATAAAATTATCTTGCCAAGTCGCCCTGGTGGCCTCGGCAACATCTAACATCACTTCTAAGCCGCGACCGAGGTATAGTTGGTCAGCGTTGGCAACTCTGGGCTGTCGTTTGGCAAAAGCATCTAACTGCTGGGCCAAGCGAGGGGCATCGACTCCAGCTTTGCTGAGAATGCTGTTGGCTTGGCCTTGCTGTTCGAGAAGGGCGATGGCTAAATGTTCAACCTCTAGCTGCTGATTGGCAAAGCGGCGGGCGACATCCTGGGATTTGACAATGGCTTCCCAGGCTTGATCTGTAAATTTGCTAGGGTCTGTTGGCTGCACGTTGGTTCCTCGCAATCAAGGGGATTCCTGTTGTTATCCGTTAATACATCGTCTCACAACCATCATAATCTTTAAACAGGATTATGAATTTATGAGTGCGGTTAACTAGGGCGGAAGTTGTGGCATAATTGGCCTCTTACAAAAGCTTACAGTCCGCAATCCACCCCGAAATTTGGTGAGGTCAGACCGACTCTGGCGATTCCATTCGGGATAGTTTCGCTGGTCGTACTTATAAAAATATTGCCAGAAACAAGATTTTTTATCGGCTGAGACTTATGCTATTTCCCACTTACCAATTTCTAGTTTTTTTCCTAATTATTTTTAGCGCGATAGTCTCTGTGAAACCCCAAGTCAATTTGTATAAAATTGTCTTGTTAGCTTCTAGTTTATTATTTTATTCCTTTTGGAGCTTTGACTTTCTCTTGCTCCTCATTTTCTCTACAGCCTCTAACTATATCATTCTCCGGGTTCTCTGTAACAGTAATTATAAAAAAATTGCTTTAATCTCCGGCCTAATTTCCAACATTGCCTATCTCGGAATCTTTAAATATTGCAA
Organism: Microcoleus sp. Pol12B4; assembly: GCF_036701385.1. NCBI lineage: Bacteria > Bacillati > Cyanobacteriota > Cyanophyceae > Oscillatoriales > Microcoleaceae > Microcoleus > Microcoleus sp. Pol12B4. The sequence goes on from NZ_JAUBQR010000020.1 coordinate 8,770, forward strand.
CTTCTTTGTAACTTCCTTATTTGAGGTACTGAACCAGCTACAAATTCCAGCCAACTTTCCAGTTTTGCAAATAATCGCCCCCGTCGGCGTGTCTTTCTATACTTTTAGAATAATTTCTCATTTAATCGACTGCTACCAGCAAAAAATACCCTGTCCAAAATTTATAGACTATGCCGCCTACATTACCTACTTTCCGCAAATTGCCTCGGGGCCAATCTCGCGAGCTCGCGAATTTTATTTGCAGCTAAATTCACGAAAAAAATACGACTATCAGATTGAAGAAGTTATAGTTTTGATTTTGTCTGGACTCTTCAAAAAATATACTTTATCGAGCTTTTTGTTTAACTTCACTGACTTGCCATTCAAAGTACCCCAGCAGTACAGCAGCATCGATTTAATCCTCGCGGCAATTTCCTATTCCTGTTTAATTTATGTAGATTTCAGCGGCTATTCGGATTTAGCCAACGGCATCTCGTGTTTGCTGGGTTTTAAACCCATTGCCAACTTTAATATGCCATACCGATCGCTCAGTCTGCAAGAATTTTGGAAAAGGTGGCACATCAGTCTTTCCGAGTGGCTGAGGGATTACGTTTACTTTCCCTTGGGCGGTAACAAATACGGCAAGTTGAGGAAGTATCTAAATCTATTTTTAACAATGGCGATCGGTGGATTTTGGCACGGCGCAGGTTTAAACTTTATTTTCTGGGGAGCAATTCACGGTTTAGGATTAATTGTCAACCATTTATGTAAAGATATCCCCCAAGCTATCCACTTTAAATTAGACTATGCGTTTCCCAGATTTGCCAAATTTTGCAGTTGGTTGTTAACATTTAGTTTTGTTACTTGTAGTTGGGTATTTTTCGGCACTCCCAACTGGGAAACTGCGGTGAGTTTTTTTGAAGGAATTGTCCATCCTGCAGTCGCAACTTTTCAATTTAACTTTTGGCAATTGTATTTAGTAATTGCAGTCATCGGCGCGATTAACTTGTGGGGCGATCGCATCGCGAAAGTATTGCAAACCGTCTTGTCATTAAAAAACATTTTCTTTCGGGTTGTCTTAGTTTCACTGCTCGTGTATACTATCTTGATGTTGGGGCCGAGTACCGTTCCGCCTTTTATTTACTTTAATTTCTAAGAAATATGAAAGACCGGGAAATTTTGCTGATTGTTACTTCTGTAATTCTCACTTTAATATTTTCAAACTTATCATTATTTCTCAAAAGCTTTGCTTCAACTCCTTTCGCCAGTGCAGAAATTAAACAAGCCGCGCGCCAAATAGAAATAGACGGCTTCCGAAAATCAGAACAAGATTTTTGGAGCAAAATGAAAGATATTAACTTCGAGAGCCTCCCCAAAGAACCAGAACTTCCTCCTGTAAAAACCGAAACAAAAGCGGCCGTTGAACCCCCAAAGCCTGCTACTGCTAAAAAAGAAACCCCAGCTAAACCTAAACTGACCAGACCTTATCGCAGATTTTTATTTATTGGAGATTCCGTAATGTTCGACTTAGGAATTCAACTCCAGTACACTCTTAAGAAAAAATACAATATCGCCGATACAAAAATTGACTACAAAGTCTCGACGGGATTAAATCGGATAGATTATTATGACTGGTATGCCAGAACTCGCCAAGTTATTAATAATTACCAGCCGGATGTAGTGATAGTTTTGTTCGGAGCAAATGATCCTCAGAATATTATTGATGTTCAAGGAAAAGCCCGGGTTGTTATGACGAAAGAATGGCAAAAAGCTTATCAAGAAAGAGTTGAAAGATACGCCAAGTTACTCGATTCGTCATCCGTGAGAAAAGTGTATTGGATCGGTCAATCCATACCTAAGAAGTCTTTTTATCTCAAAGCTTTTCCCATCATGAACGAGATTTATAAGAATGCCAGCAAATCTTCATCCAAAATAGAATTTATTTCTACTTGGGAGACATTTGGACAAGCAGGAAAACTTGTTCCTGTAGTTGCCAATAAATCGGGGAAACGAGGCTATGTAAAAAATAATGACGGATTGCACTTTACCTCCCACGGAGCTCAAATTATCAGCGACTTAATTGTTGACCAAATGGTGAGGGACAAAATATTAAAACTTCCGACAAAGAAATGACTATAGTAGGTTGGGTTTCGTGACGCAACCTAAAATTTTGACATTTCACCGATTACTGCAAAATTATATATTTAGTTCGGGGCGCGCCTTTGCCTTGCTAAACCCGGTTTATAAGAAAAATCTGGAGTTTAGTCAGGAGAAATTTACTGGTGCAACGGGGTTGATAACTCCCTATGCCTCCAGGACTAATATTGACAAAAAGCAGCAGTAAATGTAATGCTGAATTTAGCATCAAACAACGGCGTCCATATCTAATAATTGTCCTGGGGACAAATTATGACGAGCAATATGTGGAAACTCGATCGCCCTAGCATCCCTGAGCCAATGGAATGCAGTGGTACAGCACTAATCATCGCTCTCACTAAATATACTCAACCTTGGCAAAGAGTAAACACAGTTGAACGAATTTTGCAACATTGCGGGATCGAGCCTTTTGCTGAAGTTTTGGGCGTACAGAACAGCGGAATATTAAGGGCCAATATACCGGAATCGCTCAGAAAACCACATCCGAATTTGCTGTTTCGCGCTTTGGCAATTCAGGCATTTGGGAAGAGGCGAGAGGGGCTGATATCAAGTGAGAGAGCGGCTAGAGCCACTGATTTTAGCAAAAATCTGCTGGCGGCGTTAGAAGTGGAAGCGCGAGGGGGATCGACTCCTTTAATTCGCTGGTCTGCGGCTGTTAGTATTAAGTCAATTTGCTTGGATGAAGCAGGGCAAGGCAAGGAAGGTGCTGTCAATATCACAATCAATGCAGAGGAAATTGAGCGGCGGGTTGTAGAAGAGCAAATTAAAGTGTTAACAAGCAACAAATTTGCTTTGGGCGACAGCAGCAGAAATGACAGCAGTAAGGAATATGAGAATTGTCTCGATTTTTGGGTGTACGGGCCGAGCTGGCTGCTGCCCAGGCTGTCAATGGATTGTGAAGAATATCTGTTTTGGATCGAGCGAGTATTTGCTGCGATCGCAGTTACGTGTCCGTACAAATTGAGTGCCGAAAACGATGCAGCGGTAACAAACTTTTTGGAAGTTGCCGAAAATAATTTTAATGACTGGGAATTCTCCAAAATACTTGCCAAAATTTTTGACTTCCTGCACCACCCGGAAGCGAGAGTAAAAAATCTAGCTGCTATTATTTTAGAACCGTACAAAGACAAGCTAGACCGAAAAGCGGCGCAGATTATGACAGCGATCGTATATAAATTTAATGTAAAATATCAGCCCTTAGAATGTCTGACTATTCCCGAGATTGAGGAGTACAAAGCGTCACTGTATCGAGGTAAAAGGGAAATTGACGAGATGTATAGTCAGGCTTTGTCGCTGTGCGGCGATCGGGATGTCGAACTCGCAAGTTTCTTGTCATCTAAACAAAATAAATACCAAAATACTCTAGACGAGCATATCAACAATCTCAGCAAGTTAGTTAAATCAATCATATATTGCCAGAGTTTGTTAGATGCTAATAGGGAACTTTTGTATTTGACTATAGAGCGGCTAGAAAAATGGGATTACACCCTCGACAATAAACTGGCGGCCCATCGCAAACAACTCAAAAACCTGAGCTTAGACAAAAACACCTCCGAGCAGTGCATCAACCTAGACAATGAACTCAATTATATCAGAGATGCTTTGCAGTATACTTTGTATGAAATCACTTCAAATATTAACAGCAAAATTAGAGAGTTAGAACTTTCTGTGTCCAAAAATAACAAGACTGCAACAGATATGTTTAAGTGGACGTGGGTATTATTCGGGGTGTGGTTTTCAGTAGGGCTGCTTTTATATTTATCTGATGTAGTAATTAACTCGATATCCACCGTCAGCTACCAAAGCGAATTTCTAGTTTATTGGACTATTTTTTTTAGTGTGATGGTGGTATTTTTGTTAGTATTAGCTGTATTCTTTTCGGCGCTCGGTGCTTTAGACCAACGCCGAGAATCTAAATTAATTCCTAAATTTGATAGTTTAAGTCAAATAGGCAGCAGTTTTGCTATTTTGTGGCAAAAGAGTTACTTGCAGCAGTTTGTACCGTCGGTGCGATCGCATTAAAAATGTTGAAAACTTCCTAAATCCCCTCAGTAGGGTGCGTCAGAGAAAGAGTTTCAACCTAACTCAAAAAGTTTGTTTCTGACGCACCCTACCAGGACTAGGAGGACGAACTCTAAGATGCGGTCGCCGCACTTACTTTCTGGGTGTTGCTACCTTGATTTTCCAGTTGAATTAATTCAACTTTATATCCATCTGGGTCTTCCACAAAAGCGATGACTGTTGAACCGTGCTTCATCGGGCCGGGTTCGCGACTAACTTTACCGCCGCGAGCTTTAATTTCTTCGCAAGTACCGTAAATGTCGTCAACGCCGATCGCAATATGACCGTAAGCATCCCCTAAATTGTACTGTTCGACGCCCCAGTTGTATGTTAATTCCAAAACTGTAGTGTCTGATTCGTCGCCGTAGCCCACAAAAGCCAGAGTAAATTTACCGTCTGGATAGTCCTTTTGCCGCAGCAATTTCATGCCCAGAACCTCCGTGTAAAATTTGAGGGACTCTTCCAGGTTGCCGACTCGGAGCATCGTGTGTAGTAGTTGCATTTAGCTCACTCCAAATTTCTTAAGCTTTCATCTATTTTAGCGATTTCTTGCTGAAAAAACTCGCGCCTCAACCGTCGCAGTTGCCGCAGGTTGATAACTATCTATTTGATTTAGCTTTGTACTTCCACCACACCCCGAAACATATTCATGCCACACGTAAATAGGTATCGCCCAGGTTTTTTAGGGGTAAATTCAACAGCCGTTACCTGATTGAGAGGTAATTCTCGCACTATGTGGAAATCTGGTAACAACACTTTTTCAAGACAACTATTGGGGTCGCGCCTCAAGAAATTGAGCCGGACTAATTGACCCGCTTCCACCACTACAGTGGCAGGCTCATAACCCCCGTCTACAGTAATAGTCAACTCTTGTATCCCCTGAATAGATTCAGCTTGCTGCCCTTTAGCTTTACTGAACAAAAACCACCACAATTCCAAACCAATTAATGTCAAACCACCTATTGTGACGCCAACTTTTAAACCTAGTGGCTGTTCAATACTGCGGAATTGAGTCGTTGAAGTAGAATGCTGGACGGACATTTTAGAAGCTTGAACTCCCGATGCAATTCCCATCACAAGTCCTAAACTCGCGAGACTTCCCCAAATTTGACGATGGTGTAGCATTTTTCTAATTCCTCCAAATTTATGCACTAGATTTGGCTTGAAAATTCCGCAATCGCAAAGCATTAGTAAGTACAGAGACTGAACTGAAAGCCATTGCTGCACCGGCGATAATTGGATTTAGCAGCCAGCCAAAAATGGGGTACAAAATGCCTGCCGCGATCGGTATTCCAGCGATGTTGTAAATAAACGCAAAAAACAAATTTTCGCGGATGTTCCGCATGGTGGCGCGGGAAAGTTTAATTGCTGTAACTATGCCTTGCAAATCTCCTGAAATTAAGGTAATGTCGCTGGCTGCGATCGCCACATCTGTGCCGGTGCCGATCGCAATTCCCACGTCTGAAGCGGCCAAAGCCGGTGCATCGTTAATCCCGTCTCCCACCATCGCGACAATTTTTCCTCCCCGTTGCAGGGCTTGGATTTGAGCTGCTTTTTGATCGGGTCTAACTTCGGCAAAAACACGAGTAATGCCTACGGATTGGGCGATCGACTCCGCAGTCGCGCGATTATCCCCCGTCAGCATCGCCACCTCCAAACCGAGTTTTTGAAGTGCTTTCACCGCCTGCGCTGACGACGGTTTGAGAGCATCCGCAATGCCCAGAATTGCCTCTATTTTGCCTTCTACAGCCATCCAAACAACCGTTTTGCTCGCAGCTTCCAAAGCTCTCCCGCGCAGTTCCAGATATTCAGTATCGCAGCCTAGTTCCTGCATCCACCTCAGCGTTCCCAGGGCGATCGACTTCCCGCCTACAACCCCGCGCACGCCACTCCCTGCGATCGCCTCAAAATCCTTAACATCCCTCAAATTTACCTCTTGAGATTGAGCGTATCTAACAACAGCTTCCCCCAAAGGATGCTCCGAATTGTGCTCGACCGACGCCGCCAATTGCAGCAATTTTAACTCATTGCTGTTCGCCGTTCCTTTAATTGTCACAAAATCAGTTACAGTCGGCTTACCTTCGGTAAGAGTTCCAGTTTTATCTAACACGATAATTTGGATTTTGTGAGCCAATTCTAAACTATCGGCTCCTTTAATTAAAATTCCGTTTTCTGCACCTTTACCAGTGCCAACCATCACAGCAGTCGGAGTCGCTAAACCCAAAGCGCAGGGACAAGCAATAATCAATACTCCCACCATTGTCACGGTCGCTAGAGTGAAGTTTCCCGTCGTGTTAAACCAGACAATAAAAGTAGCTAAAGCGACGGAAATTACTACAGGAACAAACCAACCCGTCACTTGGTCGGCTAACTTTTGAATTGGTGCTTTTGAACCCTGTGCATCCTGCACCATCTTGACAATTTGAGCTAAAAAGGTATCTTTGCCAACTCTTGTCGCCCGAAACTTGAAGCTGCCTGTTTTGTTAATTGTCGCTCCGATAACTTCGTCGCCAAGCTGCTTTTTGACAGGCAAACTTTCTCCCGTAACCATTGCTTCGTCTACAGTGGAAGAGCCTTCAATTACCTCTCCATCTACGGGGATTTGCTCTCCCGGCCGCACCTGCACAACATCGCCAATTTCCACTTGGGCGATCGGCACTTCCAACTCTTCCCCGTTGCGAACTATCCGAGCAGTTTTTGCTTGCAAACCCATGAGTTTCCGAATGGCTTCGGAAGTCTCTCCCTTCGCCCGATTTTCTAGGGTTTTCCCCAACAAAATTAAGGCAATAACGCTAGCTGCTACTTCGTAGTAAACGCTAGGAGTCAAACCTTGGGCTGTCAAGAAACCTGGGAAAAATGTCACAAATACAGAATAAAAGTAAGCAGCACTTGTACCCAAGGCAATCAGAGTATCCATTGTCGCTACACGCCGTTTTAGGGATTTCCAAGCTCCCACATAAAACGATTTGCCGCACCAAAATTGTACGGGGGATGTCAGGACTAATTGCAGCCAAAAATTGTGCAGCCATGCGGGAATAAATGGCAGGTGCAAGCCGGTCATCGCTGGAATAGCGCCCACAACTAGCAGGATGCTTATGATGCCTGCTGTCCAGAGTTTCCGCTGCAAGGTTTGAGATTCAGATTTGCGATCGGCTTGTTCGGAATCATCCTCTGTCGCCGCCATTTCTGGAAGTGGCAAAGCTTGGTATCCCGCATCATCAACCGCCGATTGAATTGTGTCTAAGTCGGTTTGCTGGGAGTCGTATTGGATGGTTGCTTGTTCCATCGCAAAATTGACATGACACTCAATTACGCCGGGAACAGATTGAATTGCTTGTTCGATAGAGGAAGCACAAGAAGCACAACTCATGCCCCGCAATTTAAGTGTGAGATTGTCCATATATGCCATCCTCAATGAGACATTTACCCTTTGTCTTTAAATAGTTGGATAGCCCGCCGATGCGATCGCTTTCCTAACTTCACTTTCTGAATTAGCGGTTTGAATCGTGACCAATTTTGTCTTGAGATCCGCCTCAACCGTTGAGGCTGAGTCAATGGCTTGGACTGCTTTTGCGATTGTAGTCGCACAAGCAGAACAAGCCATTTTAGGAACTTTTAGCTGTAAAGTCATAATTTGAACCTCAGCAGAAACTACTCTGCTCAATCAATGAATTAACTCCATTGTAAAGTCTCCAGTTAACAGGAGAGTCAAGGGGAATTGCAAAATAAATCAGGAATTATGAAAAAACTGGTTTGACACGCTACCCATAGGGGTAAGGCGCGCACTGTGTACCCTACATAATTAGATTCAAGTGAGTTCTGTAAATCTTAACTTTGAGTGCGATCGACGGCACAGCAATAATTCTTTACAAGTTCCCAGCAAAAATTTCATCCTAATTTCATTTATATATGAAAAACTGAAAATAAATGGCAGTTTTAAGGATATAAAATCTATGAAACCAATTTCATTAAAAACAGGCTTTGCAGCCCTGATATTGACCGCCGCAGCCGCTTTAGCCAGCGGAGTGCTTGCAGCTTGTTCAAAAGCTCCTTCCAGCGAAGCTCAAGCCCCAAATGTTACGGCTGCAACCGAAGCAAACAACAAGCAAAACGTGGCCCAAGGCGGTGGCATGAATCATGGCATGAATCATGGCATGAATCACGATATGTCAATGGATTTAGGCCCTGCTGATGCCGACTACGATTTACGGTTTATTGATGGGATGACAGTACATCATCAAGGTGCTGTAAACATGGCAAAAGATGTGCTTAAACAATCCAAACGCCCGGAAATGAAAAAACTTGCCACTGATATAATTGCTGCTCAAAACCGCGAAATCAATCAAATGAAAGAGTGGCGAAAAGCTTGGTATCCCAAAGCCAGCAGTACCCCGATGGCTTATCACGCTCCAATGGGTCACATGATGGCAATGACTCCCGAACAAATGCAAAGCATGATGATGAGCATGGATTTAGGGGCCGCTGACGACCAATTTGACTTGCGATTTATTAATGCGATGATTCCTCACCACGAAGGAGCTTTAGTGATGGCTGAAGATGCTTTGAAGAAGTCAAAACGCCCGGAAATGAAGAAATTGTCTCAAGAAATTCTGACTTCGCAAAAGCAAGAAATTGAGCAAATGAAACAGTGGCGGCAAGCTTGGTACAAACAGTAATTTAGCTCACATCAACAAAACGTGACCCAAATCCCGAAAATGAGTGACATTAATCACAGTAGCTCAAGAGTTCCGAAAATACTTGCTTTACCAAAGCAAGAACTTGAGCAAATGAAAAAGTGGCGACAACCTTGGTAGACAAAGTAATGTAGCTCGACAGTGGCTGTCAGCATTGGTCTGACTCCACCTCAGTTTCCTGAGAGTACGTACACATACTGTAGATAATTGAGCCACCCTACTTCTAAAGTAGTAGAAAGTTACGTAACAATACTGTAGACAATTGTTCAGCCCTACCTCTAAAGTAGTAGATAGGTCAGCAAAAAGTTATATAAATAGAGAAGGTAGTTTATGATATTGAATAGCTTGGAATTAAACACCACTTATAAATCAAATACAGCCGTAGATGAGTTAGTGAGCGCATTGACACAGGAAATTGAAGCGCAAGCAGAGATAAAAAAACCGGAAAAAAATTTACCGCACAATCGCTTGTCATTAGGCGAAACTTATCTTCGTATTTTAGAATCTGGTGGGCATCTGGGCTGCTGATTCAAAATTTCATCCTAATTTCATTTGACCGTGAAATACTAGGTTGAGGAGAGTATTTCTAGCTCTTGGTCATTGCTTAGCGGTCGCTTCTTGGAAAATGCTAATAAGTAGCTTTACTTAATGGGTATTACTTACTTATCTTGGCAAAATACCAACTGCTAAACCTGTGGCACTCAACCTGATTTCAAGGACAATGCCAACGATGATTTTTTACAAATATGCTCCATCTCCGGCAATTATTAGCAGCTTTTCGGGAAGTTTGCTCAGCCTAATTTTGCTAAGTTCTCCTGCCGCTGTTTTTGCCCACGCTGGCCACGGAAATGAATTTCACCATAGCGGAGAAACAACTCAAGCTCCTACTGCTATTTCTGTCGATGCCGAAACAGCAAAACGATTAGGAATTAAAGTCTCCCCTGCTGCCCCTCAGCGACTAGATATCGGCATCAAAACCACTGGAAAAATTGAAACTTTACCAAACCAAAAAGTAGAAGTTACTGCTCCTGTTGCTGGGAAAGTAGTAGAGTTGCTGGTTAAGCCTGGCGACAAAGTATCACAAGGTCAATCGGTTGCGGTTTTATCGAGTTCAGAATTAGGACAATTGCGGGTTGAATCTCTCTCGAAACGTGCCGAAGCTGAGGCAGATTTGCAGCAAGCGGAAGGCGATCTCAAACTAGCACGAGAAAATTACGATCGCCAACTTCAAGTATCCGCAGCAGAAATCGCCCAAGCCCAAACCCAATTGGCAGCGGGAACTAAGCAGTACCAACAAGAACAAGAATTAGTAAACAAGCGTTCAGTTGTGCAAGCTGCTAAAGAAAACTATCAACGTCAATTTGAAATAGCGCAAGCCGAAATAGCGCGGGCAGAAACAGAATTAACTATTGCTAAAGAACAGTTCGATCGCGACCAAGAATTAGCGGCATCAGGAGCGATCGCGCGGCGTACAATGCTGGAATCACAAGCCCATTTAGCCGAAGCACAAGCCACTCTTGCTAAGGCAAAAAGCCGTCCTGAAGTTATCAAAGCCCAAACCGAAATTAAACAAGCCGAAGTAGACCTGCCGATGCGGGAATTGCGGGAATCTCAAGGCAGAGTAGCAGATGCAAAAGCTCAACTTACCAGAGCTCAGAGCCGCCGGGAAGTCCTAGAAGCCGAGAACCAAGTCAAACGTGGCAAAACTGCCGTCGAAGTCGCTCAGTCGCGGATTCGCTTGGCTGACGCAGCCTATCAAGCGCGACTCCAACAATTAGGAACTGTTGCCAACGATCGAGGACTCGTTACCGTAGTTGCTCCGATTTCGGGCACGGTAGCCGATCGCGAAATCACCCCAGGAGAGTCAGTAGACGCTGAAAAACTGTTGATGAGTCTGTTAAATGACAGCCGCGTTTTTGCCACAGCCAATATTTACGAAAAAGACCTGAATCAAGTAAAACAGGGTCAGGAAGTCAGGGTAAAAGTCGCTAATTTACCCGATCGCGCTTTCAAGGGAAAAATCACCTTCATTGGGTCATCCGTATCAGGAGAAACGCGGGTTGTGCTGGTAAAAGCAGAAGTAGATAATATTAACGGCGAATTAAAGCCCGGACTGTTTGCTGAGTTGGAGATTTTAACCGACAAAACTGCAACAAATATTTTAGCAATTCCGAGTGCGGCGGTAGTGGATGTTAGCGGGAAAAAAACCGTTTACGTCCAAAATGGCAATGCTTATCAAGCGGTTGAAATTGAACTCGGTCAAACTGCGGGAGATTTAGTTGAAGTGAAGAGGGGTTTATTCGAGGGAGATTTGATAGTAACGCAGCGAGCACCTCAACTTTACGCACAATCTTTGCGCGGCGACAACAAGTCCTCAAAAGACGAGGCAAAGAAAGACGCAACTCCAAAGGTAACAGAGGTTAATTTTAATAATTTACCCGTGTCTTTATGGTGGGCGGGAATAGGAGGAGGAGTTGCGATCGCATCCCTGACTTTCACAGCCGGCGTGTTGTGGGGAAATCGGCGCAAATTGCCAGCAATAGCAGCGGATTCTGGAAACTATGCTACAAATAATGGTTTTTCCGCCTCAACATCGACTTTGGACGATGAATTGCTGTTACAAAATAACAACCATCACGTTAAAACTCAAGAGGCCGAAGTCAAGAGTTTGAATTAACAGCACGACACGGAAGTCACGGATACACGGATAGCTGTTTTTACCAATGCCCAATGCCCAATTCCCAAATTATTAAATGTTCAGCACTATTCTTAGATGGGTAATAAACCGCCGCTGGCTAGTTGTTATCGCTACCATTATTGTTAGTCTGTGGACATTTTCTATCCTCTCCCAAATGTCGCTTGATGTCTTCCCTCCTTTTGCACCCCCGCAGGTGGAAATTCAGACGGAAGCACCGGGTCTCGCGCCGGAAGAAATCGAGTCTTTGGTAACACTACCGATCGAAAGTGCGATTAATGGAACTCCTGGGGTGACAGCAGTGCGTTCATCTTCCGCTGTGGGCCTTTCTTCGATTAAGGTAATCTTTAATTGGGGAACTGAAATTTATCAAGCGCGCCAGTTGATCACAGAACGGTTGCAGCAAGCGCAAAGCAAACTCCCGGCTGGGGTAGAAACACCGCAAATTTCTCCGACAACTTCTCCTGTGGGCACTGTTATTACCTATGCTTTTACCTCGGAAACTACTCCTTTGATGGAAGTGCGCCGTCTAGTTGATTGGCAAGTCACAAATCGGCTTTTGGCAGTGACTGGGGTTGCTCAAGTCGTGGCTTACGGAGGCGAAGAAAGGCAGTATCAAGTATTAGTAGAGCCTGCCAAGTTGAAAGCTTTTAATGTGTCGTTGCAGCAAGTTGCCGAAGCGGCGGCGGCTGCCAATGTTAACGCGCCGGGGGGGTATTTAATTACGCCGGATCGAGAAACTTTAATCCGGGGGGTGGGGCGGATTGAGTCTCTGGAAGATTTGCAGCAATCGGCGATCGCCTCTCGCCACGGAACACCCGTCAGAATTGCTGATGTAGCTGAGGTCAAGATTGGTGCTGCAATCAAGCGGGGCGATGGCAGTTTTAACGGCAAAAAAGCTGTGATTGTGATGGTAAACAGACAGCCAGTTGCTGATACTCCGACGGTAACTAAAGCGGTTGAGGCAGCAATGGCTGAGGTGCAGCAATCTCTGCCAAAAGATATTAAAGTTACTGTGACTTTTCGACAGGAAGAATATATTAATTCCTCGGTGGAGAATGTGCGATCGGCTTTAGTTGAAGGTAGTATCATTGTCACCATTATTCTCATCCCGTTTTTGATGAATTGGCGCACTCTGGCGGTTGTTTTGCTGGATTTCTTTCTGACTTGGCTGTTGGCGCTGCTGGCGATGAATTGGCTGGGGCTGGGGCTGAATACGATGACTTTGGGGGGTTTGTCGGTGGCGATCGGCACTGCGATCGACGATGCTATTGTCTATGCGGAAAATACCTACCGCAATTTGAGAGAAAATACGTCTTCTCTTCATCCACGCCCGGTGATGGATGTGATTTTTGACGGCAGTCAAGAGGTGCGCGATTCTTTAATTGGAGCGACTGTAATTGGGATTGTGGTGTTTTCGCCAATTTTTACTTTGCCCGGTGTAGAAGGTCGAATTTTTACGCCTATGGGTATTACTTATTTGGTAGTTGTGGTAATTTCTAGTCTAGAATCGCTGTTAATATCTCCGGCCCTTTGCGCTATTTTGTTGCCTAACAAACGCATGAGTGCTGCGGAACCTTGGCTGCCTCGCTTTTGCAAAAAAATATATCATTTTTTTATAAAATTATCAATGCGCTATTCGGGGATTATTTTAGCTTTTGCTGCTGCTAGTATGGTGGCTGCACTAATTATTTTGCCATCTTTTGGACGGGTGTTTTTGCCGGAGTTTCAGGAGCAAACTTTGGTGAATACTATTCAGCTTTATCCGGGGGTGTCTTTGGAGACAACAGATAGCGCGGCTTTTGCTATTGAAGATGCACTTAAGGATGATAGCAGGTTTGAATACGTGCAAGTGCGATCGGGCAGAGCTCCGGGAGATGCTGATGCTGCGGGAGTCAATTTAGCTCACATTGATATCGGTTTGACTGAGGCAGGGATGAAAAACAGGCCGCAAACTTTGGAGTCGCTGCGGCAGGAATTTGCTAGATTGCCGGGAGTTGCACCCAATATCGGCGGTTTTATTTCTCACCGGATGGATGAGGTTTTATCTGGTGTCAGAAGTCAGATTGCTGTTAAAATCTTTGGCCCTGATTTGGATCAACTTCGCAGCATTGGTGCCAAAGTTGAAGAGCAAATGAAAACCGTTGACGGCATTGTGGATTTGCAACTCGAACCGCAGGTGCCAGTGCAACAAATTCAAATTAAGTTTAACCGTCAAGCTGCGGGTAGATACGGTTTAAAGATGGGAGAACTTTCTGAAATAATTGAAACAGCTTTAAACGGCAAGGTTGTTTCTCAAGTTTTGGAGGTGCAGCAAACTTTTGATTTAGTTGTTTGGTTGCAGCCTGAAGCTAGAAATAACTTAGAAACTATTCAGAATTTGCTGGTTGATACTCCAAGTGGCAATAAAATCCCCCTCGCCCAAGTTGCGACTGTCAAATACGGTACGGGCCCAAATACGATTAACCGCGAGAATGTTTCTCGCTTGATTGTGGCGGCAGCGAATGCTAAAGGTAGGGATTTGCGATCGGTTGTGAATGAAATTCAAGCTAAAGTCAAACGAGAGGTGCAGTTGCCTTTTGGCTATTTTATCCAGTACGGCGGTCAATTTGAAGCCGAGCAAAGAGCTTCGCAAAATATTATGATATTTAGTGCGATCGCCTTTTTTGTAATTACAGTATTGATGTACTTGTCCGTCAAGTCCCTTCCTTCAACAGCTATGATTATGATTAATTTGCCGATCGGATTAGTAGGAGGAGTAATTGCGGTAGCTTTGACTGGCGGCATCATCTCTGTAGCTTCCCTAGTTGGCTTTGTCACATTATTCGGCGTTGCTACCCGTAACGGCTTGCTTTTAGTAGACAACTACAACACTAAATTTGCTGAAGGACTGCCTTTTAAGGAAGCAATAATTAAGGGCTCGATGGAACGGCTCAACGCCATCCTGATGACCGCTTTAACTTCAGCTTTGGGTTTAGCACCTTTAGTATTTGAAGGCGGGGCGGGCAAGGAAATTTTGCAACCGCTGTCAGTAGTAGTTTTAGGAGGTTTATTTACTTCTACAGCACTAACTCTGTTAGTTTTGCCAGCTTTGTATGCTAAATTTGGGACATTTTTACGACCTCAAGAACCTCAGCCCGTTATTGAAGAGGGGAACGTAGTTAATGTGTGATATTTTCTAATTACTGTCAGTCAGCAAGGAGTCAAACCAATGAAATCGCTCAAGTCTAGCTTAGTTATTCTAGGTAGTGTCGGATTGCTGTTTTTGGGAGCTTGCAGTAAAGGCGACCAAGCAAGCGATCCAAATAACAATCCAGCCTCTCCTCCTGTCGCCTCTCAACCTGCCTCTTCTACTCCCGCCACTGCTCCTGCAACAGCAACTAAAGGGGGACAAGTTGTAAAGTCTGGAGCTTACTATTTAGAGTTTGTACCTGAAAAAGAAGCTACCGGAACTCATTTAGATGTTTTTGTGCAAAAAGGGGAGAAAAAGGAACCAATTCCTAACGCCAAAGTGACGGCTCAAGTACAGTTGCCGAATGGAAAGCAGCAAACCCTCGCTCTTAAGTATGATGCTGAGGGCAAACATTACGCTGTGGTGTTTCCCGGCAAAGATGCAGGAAGTTATCCCGTGAAAGTTACTGCGGATATTAACGGAGAAAAAGTTGACGGTCGTTTTACCTTCAATCAATAGATAGCTGATTTCCTAATGCGCTCTAAGTTAGGGGCGCATTAGTTATTAGCAACAAACAACTGCCTCCTGCATTTCCACTAAACTGAACTTCCCCCTGCAAATATACTTACACAAGCTCAAAAATATCTCATCACAAAGGTTTCAATTGTTTGGCAAAAAATTGTTTGCCCATGTAGATGATTGAGATCTGTTTGCGATCGGCAATTATATTGAATCTACAACAATTGAGCGCGAGATCCTGCGTCAGCTATTGCTGATAAAGGGATACAAACTTTAAGCTCAACAGTTGCATCCTTTGTGGAGTTAGAGTTTTAGGACTGTTAGTACATTTGTATCGGGGAAGTCCAGGTTAAAACTCCGCTGACAATTGCCCGTCAGGAACCATCGCGGACTGGGCTGGAGTTCGATCGCACCTTGACAGGGTTAGGGAACGATCGCTTATGATGGGGATCACGGGGATCTGGTGCATCGCTAGGCTAGCCTTTGGCAATGGCAAAGCTGACGGACTGGGGTTAGATAGCGAATTAGAAGTCATGATGTCAACCTAGCTACTTAAAAAAATCTACAATTAGCTAACAAGGCTTCTAGAGCGTGCGGTGAACTCTTTCATTCCTGAAACAATGATGATCAACCAACTAAAATGATTGTCCCAGCAGTGGAAAGACCCCGTGGCCAACACTGTGGGATTGATTTGCTCAAACTATAAGCAATACCAATTATGTATATTCAGAATCAATTTAGTTGCTTTCTTATTGGAGAAGGAAGTTTACTTATTCACTGTGCCGAACTTCTTTTAGAGCGGGGTCATCAGATTTTCGGGATCATCTCCCTTGATGTATCGATAAGTAGCTGGGCGAAGGCAAAGGAGATACCTCACATCCAGCCAACAGATAATCTCATAGCATTTTTAAGACAACAGCCTTTTGATTACCTATTCAACATTGTCAACAGGTCGCTATTACCCAAAGAAATTGTGGAGTTGCCGCGCCAGCTAGCGATCGACTACCATGACGCCCCAGTGCCGAAGTATGCGGGACTCAATGCTACCTCTTGGGCTTTGATGCACCGGGAGAAGACTCATGGGGTGACGTGGTATGTGATGAGCGATTCGGTTGAGGGTGGCGATATCCTGAAGCAGGTTGCTATCGATATTGCTGATGACGATACTGCATTTTCTCTCACTGGGAAATGTCATGCAGCGGCAATTCGTGCGTTTGAAGAGTTAGTTGATGAGATCTCAACTGGTCAAGCCTTATCGAACAAGCAAAATCTGGATGAGCGAACCTATTTGGGACACTCAAAAAGACTTTTTGCTGGAGGTGTACTCTCGTTCAATCGTTGTGCCGATGATATGGATGCCGACATTCGGGCATTGGACTTTGGTTCCTACCCCAATGCCCTTGGTGTGGCGAAGTTGGCTATAGGGAGCGACTTGATCGTTATCCCCAAACTCGAAGTTAAAGATGACCTGTCTAAGTCGTCTCCCGGAACAATCACGGCGATAGAATCCAGCTTCTTGACGGTTTCTACAGCAAGTTACGAGGTAGCGCTGCACCAAGTGCTGACCATCGATGGTCAAGCGCTATCGATTCCTGATTTGGTCGAGAGATTTGGACTGCAAGTTGGGTATCAGTTTAAGGACATCGAGCCAGATAGGGCGAGGCGTATTGAGAGGTTGGATGGGTTAATTGCTCACCACGAGGCTTTCTGGGTAGAGAAGCTGGCGACGTTACAGCCAATTACGGTTCCCTATGCAGATCCGATGGCATCACACTTGGAACAGAAGCAGTACACAAGTGTAAAGATGTCCATACCGCATGAGGTCACAACCTTCTTGGAGGAGCGCCATCTCGATTGGAATCAGAGCGACTTCCTGTTTGCTGCTTTTGCTACTTATCTGGGCCGTATTGGAGGAACTGGATGTTTCGATATCGGATTTAGGGATGTTGAGCTGCAACGGGAGTTGATAGGACTGGAAAGCTTTTTTGCCTCAATTGTTCCTTGTCGCGTAGATATAGACTACGAGCAAAGTTTTGAGGAAGTTTTTGCAGTTTTTAGGAAGCAATGGGAATTGACAAAACTTCACAAAACTTATGCGCGTGATGTCGTAGCTAGGTATCCGGATCTTCGTTCATTGCCTGATCTGAGTCGTAAGCCGATGTTTCCGGTGGTCGTAGAACGGGTAGAAAAACTAGACGAGCACCAAGCCGGGTTTGGTAATGAGTTGACCCTGGTCATTCCATCACAGGGGAAAGAATGCGGTTGGCTCTATAACACAGAGGCATTGGATGGTGACAGCATTGCGAGGATGCTGGATCAGTTTGCTAGTTTTTTGCAAGGTATCGTAACTGACCCCAAAGGGCGCGTTGCCGAAATTCCCCTGCTATCTGATTTGGATTGTCACAAAATTCTGGTGGAGTGGAATGATACTCAGGCAGATTACCCCAAGGATAAGTGTATCCATCAGTTATTTGAGGCTCAGGTGGAGCAGACACCTGATGCGGTGGCGGTAGTTTATGAAGACGAACAGTTGACCTATCGAGAACTGAATGCCAGAGCGAATCAGCTAGCGCACTACCTGCAAAAACTGGGGGTAGGACCAGAGGTTCTAGTGGGGATTTTCGTAGAGCGATCGCTTGAGATGATGGTAGGGCTTCTCGGTATTCTCAAAGCGGGTGGAGCCTACGTGCCTCTAGATCCTGCGTATCCGAAAGAACGTCTAGCGTTCATGCTGTCAGACTCACAGGTGTCGGTGCTATTGACCCAAGAGAAGTTGCTAACTGGATTGCCTGAGCAAGATGCGTATGCGATCTGCTTGGATACAGGCTGGGGGGTAATTTCTCAGGAGAGTGAACAGAATCTCAACAGCGGGGTTAATGCCGCCAACTTGGCTTATATAATTTACACCTCTGGCTCAACCGGGAAACCAAAGGGAACGATGATTGTCCACCGAGGATTGGTCAATTATCTTAGCTGGTGCATAAAAGCGTATGCAGTAGCCGATGGGGTTGGTTCTCCGGTTCATTCTTCGATCGGCTTCGACGCGACCATTACCAGCTTATTCTCTCCCCTATTGGTAGGACAGAGGGTAGTCTTCCTCCCAGAGAAGCAGGAGATAGAGGCTCTTAGTGCCGTCTTGTGTTCTCAAAGTAATTTTAGCCTCGTCAAAATCACCCCAGCCCATCTGGCACTACTCAGTGAGTTATTACCCAGTAAGCAGGCGGCGGGTCAGACAAGAGCCTTAATTATCGGTGGCGAGGCT
>NZ_JAUBQR010000020.1:27408-45173 GCF_036701385.1 Microcoleus sp. Pol12B4
TTGAGGAAGTGCTCGCGGGCATCTGGAGCGAAGTTCTCAGGCTTGAGTGGGTGGGCATTCACGACAACTTCTTTGAGTTGGGGGGACATTCCTTACTCGCTACCCAAGTCATTTCTCGCGTGCGCGAAGCTTTCGGAGTAGAACTCCCCCTGCATACTATCTTTGAGGATCCTACCCTAGCTGGCTTGGCGAAAAGCGTCGAGACAGCCAGCCGAGCCGAAAAAGGCAGTCTACAGGCTCTGCCCATTAGTCTCATCTCACGGGAGGGAGACCTGCCTCTGTCCTTTGCTCAGCAGCGGCTGTGGTTCCTCGACCAATTGATGTCTGGGACACCCCTATATAACCTCCCTAACGCTCTTCGCTTGAAAGGTTCGCTCAACGTGACGGCACTAGAGCAGAGCTTAAGTGAAATTGTGAGGCGTCACGAAGCTCTACGGACTACCTTTAGTGCTGTGAATGGGCAGCCAATTCAGGTCATTCATCCGGCTGTTACCTTGCTGTTGCCGATAGTAGACCTCCGGGAACTTCCTGAGACTGAACGGGAGGTGGAAGCTCAACGGTTAGCTACTGAGGAAGCTCAGCGCCCCTTTGACTTGGTTAATGAACAATTGTTTCGCGTCAAACTCTTGCACCTGGGAGAAGAGGAACATTTGCTCCTGTTGACCATGCACCACATCGTCTCCGACGGCTGGTCTCTTGGTGTGTTTATGCGGGAATTGACGGCGCTTTATGAAGCTTTTTCCACTGAGAAGTCCTCGTCATTGCCTGAACTACTTATCCAATATGCTGACTTTGCTGCCTGGCAGAACCAGTGGCTCGTCGGTGAGGTGTTGGAGGTTCAACTTAACTACTGGAAGCGGCATCTAGGTGGTCACTTGCCCGTGCTGGAGTTGCCCGCCGATCGCCCTCGACCTCCTGTTCAAACTTATCGAGGTGCAAGGCAATCTCTGGAACTGCCTAAGAAAAGTTCGGATGCCCTAAAAGCGATCTCGCAGCAGGAAGGCGTTACTTTGTTTATGACCTTACTGGCGGTCTTCCAGATACTACTCTACCGATATACAGGTCAGGAAGACGTTATTGTGGGTTCTCCCATTGCTAATCGCAACCGCGTTGAAGTTGAAGGGTTGATTGGATTTTTTGTCAATACTTTGGTGCTACGAACTGAGCTTTCAGGCGAGCCAAGTTTCCGGGAATTACTAGGTCGGGTGCGTGAAGTGGCTTTGGGAGCCTATGCTCACCAAGATTTGCCTTTCGAGAAGTTGGTAGAGGAATTGCAACTAGAACGGGATTTGAGTCGAAACCCCCTGTTTCAGGTGATGTTTGTTTTCCAGAATGCCCCGATAGCGGCTCTGGAGTTTCGGGGTCTAAGTCTAATCCCTTTGGAAGGCCATAACGGCACAGCAAAGTTTGATTTAACCCTCGAACTAGAAGAGAGTGCGGAGGGCATCAGGGGCTGGTTTGAATACAACACAGACTTGTTCGACCCCCTCACTATCACCCGAATGACGAACAATTTTCAGACCTTGGTGGAAGGCATCGTCGCCAATCCAGAACAGCGCCTCTGCGACTTACCCCTCTTGAGTGCAGCCCAACAGCATCAACTGCTAGTGGAGTGGAATAACACCCAGACAGATTACCCCAATCAAACCTGTATCCATCAGTTATTTGAAGCCCAAGTAGAGCGAACTCCCAACGCCGTTGCAGTAGTCTTTGAAAACGAGCAATTAACGTACCAGCAGCTCAATTATCGTGCCAATCAACTAGCACACCACCTGCAAAAAATGGGTGTGGAACCAGAAATGCTGGTCGGAATTTGTGTAGATCGATCGCTAGAAATGATCGTAGGACTCCTAGGCATTCTCAAGGCTGGTGGGGCTTATTTGCCGTTAGACCCATCGTATCCCCAGGATCGTCTAGCCTTCATGCTGGAAGATGCCCAGGTGTCGGTGCTATTAACCCAACAAAAGCTAGTCGCAGGTTTTTTCGAGTACAAAGCACAACGTTTCTGCTTGGACACCGACTGGGAATTAATCGCCCAAGAGAGCGAGGAAAAACCCGTCAGCAGCGTGACGGCCGATAACCTGGCTTACACAATCTACACATCGGGTTCTACAGGGAAACCCAAAGGAGTGCTGGTAACCCATCAAAACCTAGTCCACTCCACCAGTGCTCGTATTTCTTATTACAGCGAACCCGTCACCAGTTTCTTCTTACTTTCGTCGTTTGGCTTTGACAGTTCGATCGCAGGCATCTTTTGGACATTGTGCCAGGGAGGCATCCTTGTAATACCACCAGCAAATTTCCAACAAGAGCTGTTACAGCTTACAAAGTTAATTGCTCAACATCATGTATCGCATTTATTGAGTCTTCCATCTCTCTATAACCTGATTTTGGAGCAAGCGGAACCACAACAGCTCACTTGTCTTCGTAGTGTTATTGTCGCAGGCGAACCGTGTTCCAGAGAGTTGGTTGAACGCCATACTAAGCTGCTGGCGCACACATCTTTGTTCAACGAATACGGGCCAACAGAAGGAACGGTCTGGAGCAGTGTATATCATTGTCAGTCTTCGGGACTCAAAACACAGGTTCCGATCGGTCGCCCTATTGCCAATATGCAGATATATCTGCTGGATAAATATTTGAATCCTGTTCCCATTGGTGTACAGGGCGAACTCCACATTGGTGGTGAAGGCATCGCCCGAGGCTACCTCAACCGCCCCGAGTTGACCAAAGATAAATTTATCCCCAACCCCTTTAGCAATGAACCAGGGACACGCCTTTATAAAACTGGGGACCTAGCTCGTTATCTACCCGACGGCAACATTGAGTTTCTCGGTCGCATAGATAATCAAGTCAAAATCCGTGGTTTCCGCATCGAACTGGGGGAGGTTGAGTCAACTCTATCCCAATATCCTACTGTGCAGCAGTGTGTAGTAACAGCAAGGGTTGACATAGAAGGCGACAAACGTTTAGTTGCCTACATTGTTTCCAACCAACAGCAGAAACCCACTAACGACGAACTACGATGCTTCCTCAAGCAAAGGCTCCCTGACTATATGGTGCCATCAGCCTTTGTTTTCCTAGACACCATACCCCTAACACCCAACGGGAAAATAGACCAGCGCGCCCTGCCCGCACCCGACGGGCTCAGGCAAGAGGCAGCAAGTACCTTTGTGCCTCCCAGCGATGATTTAGAAATCCAACTAACAAAAATTTGGGAAAACGTTTTACGCAAAAAGCCTATCAGCGTAAAGGACAATTTCTTTGACGTGGGAGGACACTCTCTACTAGCCGTGCGCCTATTGGCACAAATCGAGAAAGCCTTCGGGAAAAATCTCCCCCTGGCTACCCTCTTCCAATCACCAACCATTGAGCAAGTGGCCAACATTCTCCGCCAGAAAGGATGGTCAGCACCTTCTTGGCAAACGGTGGTGACAATTAAACCCGGAGGTTCTAAACCGCCTTTGTTCTTTTTCCATGTACTTGGCGAGGGTCTAAAGTTTTGTCGCCCTTTGGCCGGTCATCTAGATCCTGAACAACCCATTTATGGGCTAGCAGTAGGGATTATGGAGGAAGTTTCTTTGAATAAGATTGAGAACCTTGTGGATCACTACCTCAAAGAAATGCGAATCATCCAACCTGAAGGTCCTTATTTTCTAGCAGGTATATATTGCGGGGGGCGAATAGCCTATGAGGTGGCCCAGCAGCTCCACGCGCAAGGTCAAAAGGTAGCTCTGCTAGCCTTGTTAGATACTTTAAAAGATGATAAAGCCATCAAAATAATGCCAGTCGAAGAGCGGGTGTTGGCGCACTGGAATAACTTTTTACGAATTGGCCCCGCCTACTTGTTAAGCCAGAGGAAGGTAGAGGAAGCCAAGAATCGGCTAATGAGTATTTACTGCGAGTTTTACGAGCGTATGGGGCGTCCTTTGCCTCCAGCTTTTCAAAGCTTCACTTATCGAAAGAAAAAAGAGGAGGGAAATACGGAGTGGGCGTTCGCACCAAAGGATGTTTACCCGGAGCAAGTGACCCTCTTCCGGCCTATCGAGAACATGGCCTTCTTAGACCCTGATTTGGGATGGAGCGAACTGGCTCCTGGAGGATTGGAGATCCATGATGTTCCTGGCAATACCTTTAGTATGCTACAAGAACCCCACGTACAGGTGCTGGCTGAAAAATTGAGGGATTGCATAGATCGTGTGCAGGCGGATAATTTCTATCATGTCGGGCCGATTAACGATGATTAAACTTTTGCCTCCTGCCACCAAGAGACTGGACTTCTGCCATACAAATGTAGTAACAGTCCTAAAACTCTTACTTAACAAAGGATGCAACTTTTGATATGAAAATATGTACCCATTTATCAGCAATAGCTGACGCAGGCGATCGCGCTCATTGTTATATATTCAATATAATTGCCGAGCGCCAACAAATATTAATCATCTACATGGGTACATATTTTATTGCTCAACAATTGAAACCTTTGTTATGAAAGGCTTTTGAGTTTTTGTAATTATACAGCGTATTCCAGGTTTATGAAGTACACCCCAGAAACCCGGTTTCTTTACATTTCTCGCATCATTAAGCTGTTGTGCATTTAGATTGACTATCAAAAAATAATCTAAGTCTTGTGGGGTGGGCCAGAAAGCCCGCCCTGAATATGCCATTTAAATGCGTGACAGCTTACTGATTCTGTTGCTCGAAACCCGGTTTCTCCGTACTACATCTACATGGAATATGCTGTATTTGTAGGAAAGTTCAGACTAAAAAGCCGATCGCGTTTCGATCGCACTTAATTTCTTATTTCGTTACCTGAGTTTTTTTTGAATGGGAAAAACACTCGACCGGCCAAACTTTGGAAGTAGATGCCACCCACAGTACCTAAAAACATCAAATAGGCGATCGCCTGCACGACATAGAGCTTATCCGTGTAGCCAAACAGCGCACTCAACAACAAACCGGGAAACTTTTCTTCGGGAAGCAGTTGCGAGGTATTCCAAACCATCGGCCCGAGAATGCAAGAGTGGATTTTAGTAAATCTTTCGTAATAGAAACACAGTGCTGCTGATTCGCGATTTGTTTGCGATAAAATATTCATGGCGCTGTCAAAAATTCCCAAAGTAGATACCACTAAACCCGCTACAATAAAGAGCAATAAAATGCCCATATATTTGAAAAACAAGCGGATATTAATTTTGACTCCCCATTTAAATAGCAGGACACCAAGTCCGGTGGCTGAGAGAATGCCCGCCACAGCGCCGAGGGCTGGAATAATGCCTTGTTGAAACTTGGCGACGACAAACAAAACAGTTTCAAACCCTTCGCGCAAAACGGCAATAAAAACTAAACTAAATACGCCCCAACCAGCATGAGAGTTTTGCGTTAAGGCGGCACTCACAGCGCCTTCAACTTCGGCTTTCATAAATCGCGCTTGCTTGGTCATCCAAATCAGCATCCAGCTCAGCATTGCGATCGCTATCAGCCCAAAGATTCCCTCTAGCAGCGACTCCATAATCGGTGCAAAAGGCTGATTGGATGCGGACAAAATTTGAATAGTCCAGCCGAACAGTACACCTATCAAAGCGCTGGCGATAAGTCCAACCCCAACACCACCGAAAACCCAAGGACTTAAATAACTTTGTCCAGACTTTTTGAGACAAGCTAGAACAATTCCGACAACTAAAGCGGCTTCGACTCCTTCGCGGAGAGTAATTACAAATGTGGGCAATGCTTCGCCAAAATTCATTTTTTTATTCTGGGAATGGGACTGGTTAAGGAGTGAGGTAATTGGCAGATTATTTACCAATTACCGCTCTTGATGAGAGTGATGTTTTTAGGATGCTGGTTTGAGAACTTTTTGGCTGTCGCTTTCGATCGTTTTAACTAGCTGGTTGACTTGTTCAGTGGTTTTGACGGGGGCGGGGGGTGCGATCGCCGTTGGCCAATTTGTCTTCAGTTCAGCCATGTTGGCAACAATTGCTTTGTCAATTTCAGGGCTGGTTTTAGCCACTTGTTCGGCGATATCTTTGTACAGCATTTCCGCGTACATGACAAAACCCCGCGAATCTTGATATTCAATAATTGCGGAAATCTTGCCGTTAGCAACTGCGGCTCCGTATTCAGAATTAGCTGTATCTAGCAAGCCGTTAATCACTTGCAGCACGAATTTCGGATCTTTTCGCTGCGCTTCGGGAAGAGCGGCAATTGCTCCATCTACAGCTTGCATCGATGTGGTAAATTCCGCATTCACTTGAGCCGGATCTTTTGCACCTGCTTTAACTAAATCCTGCAATTTAATTAAAGTAGCCTTAAATTCAGGAATTTTACGCTCGTTTAGCTGATCTTCCACATCGGCATAAATTTCTTCGACTGGATGCCCGATGTGCGGTTCTGCTTGGTCGGGTTTGCCTTGATCCAAGAGTTCTTGGGCTACGAAAAGATGCCCTTTCATTAAGCCAAGTTTAGTCATGTAGTCTACATCTTTTGGTTCGCCTGTCAGCACCACGTTTTCAATAGTTACCAAGTCTTTGATTTGGTCAAATTGGGCCTGAGTAATGACATTTTTTGAGACTAATTCTTCGACTTTGCCGTAAGGACGGCTGGCTTGAATCTTGTTAGAAAGTGCTGGTACTCCTAACTTGGCTTCGAGTTTATCTAACTCTGAAAGAATGGCAGTATTGATGTTGATGCCACCTTTGCCGCCGTGATTCCCGCTGTGACCGCTTGTGGATGCGGGACTGGCTGTGGCAGCAGGTGAGGGTGTGCTGTCGGTGTTGCTAGCCGTGGGGGAAACGCAACCGGTCAGAGCAACGAGGATGGCTGTAGCAGTGACTGTAGGTAATAAGCGAAAGGATGGTAACATGGCAGTTGCTAATTTTTACGTTATGTGCATTTGGACCCACAACTTATTAAGAATAATTCTCAATTTGTGAGCTATTCATTCTACCTATTTGCGATCGAGCTTGTCAAATAATTTCATACTTTATTTTAATCGGCGCACCCTGGTAGCAGGATTCGGTTTAAGTGATGACTTCAAATACCCCCATGCAGCCGGCTTCGGCGATCACATCTTGATGGGGATGAAACATATATTTTCCAGGGTAGCCGTAGGTAAATTCTAATATATGTCTTTCAGCTACTCCCATGGTGATGACATCAGTTCTTTCACTGGGAGTTAAAGTCATTCCCGTGCGATATACGTCAAAAAAGTTGGCGTGCAAGTGGAAAGTTACTGCTGCTTCGTACTCAATCAGGTTGAGAACGTAGAGCCTGATTAACTGATTTTTGTAAATAGGGATCGGGTTATTCATATAATAATTTGGCAACCCATTAAAAGCGTATAGTTCGTTTTTTTCGTCGTCGTTTACGTCATATCCCCCCATGATTAACATGATTTCATCGGCGGGAGGGCGGGGTTTTGGCGGATCGATAATGAACATTCCATATAGTCCTTTACCGATGTGGCGTGTTACGGGAGCAATATGGCAGTGATATAGATGCACTCCATAAGGATTGGCATCGAATTCATAAATAAATACCGAACCGTTCCTCACTGGTTTAACGCCATCCATTTCTGTGGAGTGAATGCCGTGAAAGTGCAGCGAGTGAGAATGTCCACCTTTGTTAGAAAAGATGACGCGGATACGATCGCCCTCTGTTGCCCTCAATGTCGGCCCCGGCACGCGATTGTTGACGTTCCAGGTGTTGAAAGTGACGGCGCTGTTAAGTTGGACGATCGAAGTATTAGCTTCCAGGCGAAATTCCCGAACCGTGCGCCCGTTTTCGCGCGTCACCGTGCCGTAATCAAAATCCCGCGCAATTTGCATCGGGTTGATATTGCTGACGGTGAGTGCATCTGCGGGGATTGGCGGAATTCTCGCAACTGATGCCGGCTTGCGAGTCAAGTTTTGAAGTGCGATCGCGCCGCCCGCTACCCCAGCCCCAGCTATTCCTAGCTGTAGCAGTTGGCGGCGACTCCAGCGCCCAGCCTTTTTAATGGCGGGACGATCGGATAAATCTGTCATACTTATTGATAATTTTTCGCAAAAATTTACTCGTGGTTGATTATAAGACATTACCAGCTTGTTGTCAATTATTGTCAACAGTTATTTTTTTCTGCGAAGTCAGAAAATTTCATGCTGATTTCATCTCAGTATGTGAGGTTAGATGTTGGGGTAGATGCTGCCGATCGCTAACAATGTATACAGATTTACCACTGTAAATTAATGTTATGAGAGTTTTGCTAGTTGAAGATGAGCCAGATTTAGGGAAAGCGATCGATCGCACTTTAAAGCAGGAAAAATATATAGTTGATTGGGCCATAGATGGTAGTGAAGCTTGGGAATATTTAGACAGTCAGTGGACGCAATATAACCTGGCTATTTTTGACTGGTTGCTACCAGGATTGTCAGGATTGGAACTGCTGCGGAGATTGCGTGCTAAAAATAGCGCCCTGCCCGTCTTAATGCTAACAGCAAAAGACCGCATGGAAGATAAAGTGGCGGGACTAGACGCCGGGGCTGACGATTATTTAGTTAAACCGTTTGGCATGGCGGAACTGTTAGCAAGATTGCGGGCTTTGCAAAGGCGATCGCCCCAAATTCAACCGCAACAGCTACAGGTAGGAAATCTGGTTTTGGACTGCGGAAATCGAACTGTATGCCATCTCGATCGAAGTGGCAACAGCCAGATAATTCCTCTAACAAACAAAGAGTTTCAACTGCTACAATACTTTATGAAACATCCCAACCAAATTATCACCACTGACCAAATTCGGAATCAGCTATGGGAGGCGAGTGCAGATACCTTTAGCAATGTGGTAGCAGCTCAAGTGCGCTTGCTGCGGCGCAAACTTGAGTCTGTTGGCGGCACGAATTTAATTGAAACCGTTCACGGCGTCGGATACCGCATGAGAAATTAAAGCGGTAGGGGCAGCGGCGGGCGGATTATATCTCGTTTCCAGTATCTGGCTATAATATAGAAAATTCGATCGTAAAAATGACTGCTATGAAAGATTTAATCGAACAAGAGTTAGAAAAGCTCGATCTAGAACAACTTAAACAAGTATTTGAATTTATTTTCTTCCTAAAATTCCGTGCCAGATTAGCTACTATTCCATCAATCCCTGACACTAACTTAGCTGCACTCTACGGCGAATTTTCCGAAAAAGACAGACAAGTTGGGGAACTCGGAATAAGCGAATATGCAGAACTCCTAAAACATGAATATTTGACCTGACAGCCAAATATAAAAAATGTATTATTACCTGGAAATGTTTATTTTAATAGGACTTAGCCACGGGTGTCATAAACCTGATTATTTAAGAGCTTATTCTCTCTTTTCTCCTCCTCTGCGTTCTCTGCGGTAGGTAAAAAAATATCATCTTCAACTAATTACCAATTACCAATTACTAGCAAGATATGAAAGGTGAATCAAAATAAACTATTTAATCGAACTCGCTGGCAATTAGCCATTTCCTATGCGGCTGTAATGGGTTTGATTTTAAGCGTGTTAGGATTTGGCGTATACAAGGCGATCGCCCACGCTCACTGGGTAGCCATAGACCGGGAATTAGAATCGGTAGCGGGGACGCTACACGACAGCTTAGAACTCAAATTGCAGCAGCCCGGACGCTTGGAGCCTATAGTAAACGAACTTTTGCCCAACCTCCGGCTAGTTGGAGTTAAAGGCATTAAAGAACAGTTGCCAAGCCGCCATATTTTAAGCGCTATCAACCAAGGCTATTACTATATTCGTTTATTTGATTATTCCGGGAAATTAATTGCTACCGCAGGCGCTTATCCCGAAGAATTACCACCACAATTTAACTCCCAATACTGGCAAACAATAACTGACACTAAAGGCAATATTTATCACCAAATTTCTGTAGCGCTACACACCCAAACACAGCAAGATTGGGGATATTTTCAAGTTGGGCGGAGCCTGCAAGACTTCAATGATTATCTCAGTACAGTGAAATGGGTTTTGAAATTAGGATTGCCTACAGCATTGATTTTGATAGGCTTTGCTAGTTGGTTATTGGCAGGATTAGCCATGAAACCGATTTATTCTTCCTACCGACAAATCCAACAGTTTACAGCGGATGCCGCCCACGAATTGCGGACGCCTTTAGCGGCTTCGCAGGCGACAGTAGAATCGGCGCTGTTGACGCCTCAATTAGATGAAAAAGAAGCGCGGGAAATTTTGCGGACGATCGATCGCCAAAACCGACGATTGACTCAGTTAGTTGCTGATTTGCTGCTGCTGGCTCGCATGGATAATCAAGTGATACGCGATCGCCCTCAATTGTGTTGTTTGAATGACCTTGTTAGCGATTTAGTCGAGGAATTGGCAGCAATGGCCATCGCTTCTAAGGTAGCGTTAAAATCCGAAGTGCGAGTGCAGCAGCAATTAAATGTTGTCGGCAATTCGGACCAACTTTATCGTTTAGTTGCTAATTTAATTGTTAATGCCATTCAATACACTCCGGCGGGCGGGAAAGTAACAGTTATTTTAGATTGCAGCCACCAAGAGGCCATCGTTCAGGTTCAAGATACCGGTATTGGGATAGCGGCGGCAGATTTAGAGCGAATATTCGATCGATTCTACCGAGTCAACAGCGATCGATCGCGCAATACCGGCGGTTCGGGACTGGGATTGGCGATCGCCCAAACCATCGCCCGGGCACATCGCGGCAGCCTCAGCGCCCGCAGCGAATTGGGTTCCGGCAGCACCTTTCTCCTGCAGTTGCCTTTGTGAGCTACTATGTGAGGGCAACAGACATCTTGCACCATGTTCGCTCAACAGGCTTTTGGGCCTGTTCCACAAAAAGTGAATTATCTTGTGGGGACTAGGGGTTGGACAGGAGAACCCGCCCGTGAAAGGCTGATTGAGAATTGTGCAAGATGTGGGGAAAACCGAATCATCTTTTTGTGGTAATCCCTTTTGCAGAAGAGAGCACGATCGCCGAAAATCATTAAATAGCTATTTCTAAGCAACTAGCAGTCATCAGAGAGAAAAATTATGACAGTTTTAGAACAGGGAACAATCTCAATCCATACCGAAAATATTTTCCCGATTATCAAGAAGTCGCTATACACTGACCACGAAGTCTTCTTGCGGGAACTAATTTCTAACGCCGTCGATGCCATTGCCAAACTCAAAATGGTTTCCCGTTCCGGCGAATACAGCGGCGAGATGGGCGAACCGCAAATCAACATAGCGATCGACAAAGAAAACAAAACCCTCTCAATTTCCGATAACGGCATCGGCATGACCGCCGACGAGGTCAAAAAATACATCAACCAAGTCGCTTTCTCCAGCGCAGAAGAATTTATTCAAAAATACCAAGGCAGTGGCGATGACGCAATCATTGGTCACTTCGGCTTAGGTTTCTACTCTTCTTTCATGGTGGCGAAGAAAGTAGACATTGATACTCTTTCTTACCAAGAAGGCTCCCAAGCAGTACACTGGTCTTGCGACGGTTCCCCCGCTTTTGAACTATCAGAATCTTCCCGCACGGAACGCGGCACTACTATTACTCTTACCCTCCAAGATGAAGAACAAGAATATGTAGAACCCAGTCGCATTAAGCAGTTAATCAAAACTTACTGCGATTTCATGCCCGTTCCCATCAAATTTGAAGGAGAGGAACTCAACAAGCACAAAGCAATTTGGCGGGAATCAGCCAGCAATTTACAAAAAGAAGATTACTTAGAACTGTACCGCTACCTTTACCCCTTCCAAGACGAGCCACTGCTGTGGGTACACCTGAATACAGATTATCCTTTTATTGTCAACGGGATTCTTTTCTTTCCCAAACTGCGGCCGGATGTCGATGTTACCCAAGGCAATATCAAGCTATTCTGCAACCAGGTTTTTGTTAGCGACCACTGCGAAGAAATTATCCCGAAATTCTTGATGCCGCTGCGGGGCGTTATTGACAGTACCGACATTCCGTTGAACGTTTCTCGCAGTTCTTTGCAAAGCAATCGCACTGTGCGGAGAATCGCTGATTATATTGCGAAAAAAGTGGGCGATCGCCTGAAAGAACTCTACCGCGACGACCGTGACGAATACATCCGCTGCTGGCAAGATATCGGCACTTTTGTCAAGTTCGGAACTCTCAACGATGACAAGTTCAAAAAGCAAGTCGAAGATATTTTAATCTACCGCAGCACCTACGAACCAACAGCCGAGAAGCCAGAAACTGTGACGCCAGAAGTGCAGGTGCAAACAGAGGAAGGAGATTTATGGCAAGATGTCACTCCGAAGTCGGAAAATTCTAGTTCCACCCAACCTTACACGACTCTAAAAGAGTATTTGGAACGAAATCAAAAACGCCACGAAAATCGCGTGTTTTATTGTACCGATCCGGCGTCTCAAGCAACTTATGTTGCAATGCACAAAAGCCAAGGTTTAGAAGTGCTGTTTATGGATTCTTTCATCGACACGCACTTTATCAGCTTCTTGGAAAGAGAATACTCAGATGTTAAATTCTCGCGGGTTGATTCCGATATCGATGAAACGCTAATTGACAAAGAGAAAGAAGCGGAAATTGTCGATCCGGCGACGAATAAAACTCGCAGCGAACAAGTTAAAGAATTGTTCCAAAAAGCGATAGGTAAGCCAAAAGTGAACATTCGCACTGAAGCTTTGAAGTCAGATGTTGCGGAGGCGGCGCCACCTGCGATCGTACTTTTGCCGGAAGCTTTGCGCCGGATGCGCGACATGACGGCGCTTTTGCAGCAGCAAGCCGCCGAATTCCCCGAAGAACACGTTTTGCTGGTGAATACGTCTCACCCGCTGATTCAAAATCTGGCGAGTTTGAGTCAGGGTGCGATTATTCAAGGCGGCGGGGAGTCTCCGTCGGCTGAGTTGGCGAGTATGATTTGTCACCACGTTTACGACTTGGCTTTGATGGCCCAGAAGGGTTTCGATGCTGAAGGGATGAAAGATTTTGTCGAGCGATCGAATCAAGTGTTGACAAAATTGACTGAACGTGCAATGTAATTATCCCTCCAACCCCCCTTGCTAAGGGGGGGAGCAAGAGTCTATTTCTATGGGTAAAGGGATAAGTCAAGCCTTCTTTCTTCTTCCTTCTTCCTTCTTCCTTCGGCTATAATGAAAGGCTGCACGCACAAAACGGTAATACGGTAATCTGGAGGGAAGTATGTCACGGAAATGTCAGCTAACGGGAAAGAAGGCGAATAACGGTTTTGCAGTTTCTCACTCGCACCACCGCACTCACAAATTGCAAGAGGCCAATTTGCAGTGGAAGCGGGTTTGGTGGCCGCAGGAGAAGCGCTGGGTAAGATTGCACCTTTCTACAAAGGCGATTAAAACCTTGCAAAACAAGGGTTTGGAAATCATGGCGAAGGAAGCTGGAATTAACCTGTACAAGCTTTAAAAAACTTGGCTAAATTAAAATAAGGACGATCGCACATTTGAAAGTGCGATCGTCCTTATTTTAGAGAAAAACCTTTACTAGAGCAATTTTCGGCATTGCAGTAAATAAGTAGTCATCTGGCCTTTGCCTTTAACTTCGATCGCGCCGCGGTTTTCAAAGAAATACTTTTCTCGCAATTGCTGATAAGTTGTTTCTGTTATCTGAATACTCCCTGGCTTGCCGTGAGATTCCATGCGGGAAGCAGTGTTAACGGTGTCTCCCCATAAATCGTAAATAAATTTTTTAATCCCAATGACTCCGGCAACAACCGGGCCGCTATTGATGCCGATTCTGATGCTTAAATCTTGATTGTGGATATTGCTGAAGTCAGTAATTGCCTGCTGCATATCGAGGGCCATTTCTGCGATCGCTTCTGCGTGATCCGGGCGAGGAATTGGGAGCCCTCCTACTACCATGTAAGCGTCACCAATCGTCTTAATTTTTTCCAAACCGTGCCTTTCTGCTAGGTTGTCAAATGTCGAAAATATGTCATTCAGCAAGGCTACTAATTGCGTTGGAGAAACTCGCGAACTCAATTGAGTGAAGCCTACTATGTCCGCAAACAAGACAGTAACGTCAGCAAAAGTATCTGCGATCGTACTGTCTCCTCGCTTCAACCGATTTGCTATTTCTTCAGGCAAAATATTCAACAACAAGCGTTCTGATTGTTCCTGTTGAACTTGCAGTGCACTTAAAGTATCATTCAGAGCATTAGTTCGTTCTTCCACTCTAAATTCTAACTCTTCATTCAGCTTGTAAAGGGCCATTTCAGCCCGCCTGCGGTCTGTGATATCCGTACCGATTGCCAGCATTCCCGCGAACTTTCCTGCCGCGTCAAACAGCGGTTTATTTGCCCACGAAACCCAAACCATATCCCCGCTGCGCCGGATACTTTCATTTTCATTTCGCGTGTATTGTTCTGGGTTTTGCAAAATATCTCTCAACTTTGCTGCCAAGTCATTTCCTCTTGTATCTGTCTGGGGAATGATTGTTCCCACTGCGTTTTTGCCAATTATCTCTTTTTCATCGTAACCAAAAAACTTCTGTGCAAATTCGTTAAAAAAAGTAATATTTCCTTCCGTATCTAGTTTTAAAATAATGCTGTTAGCATTTTCCACTAATTCCCGATACTTAATTTCGCTTTGCCGCAGCGAATCCTCTGCTGAGGCGCGTTCGGCTACTGTGGCTGCCAACAGCAGCGATGTAACTACAATTACGCTCATAAAAGCCTGCAAAAATAAGATTGCCTGATTGATATTTTCCGCTTTGGCAATAAAGGGGCCGCCTCCCTGAGAACCTCCCCAAATGGCGATACTGGATACAATGAAAGATGCTAAAACCGCCCCGCCCCGGCCGAATTGAATGGTTGCCCAAATTACTAAGGGAAATGGCAAGTATTCGAGGGGATAACCGGAGAGATTACTTTCACTTTTTGAGTTGTATACTAGCCAACTGACTGTTACTAATAACAGCAGGCATATTCCGGCACCGATGCGATTTAAAATTGTTTTAGAATCTGTATTTTGTGAAGGGCTGGGCGCTGGTTTGTGATTGTATATAATCAACAGCAGGGGAGTAAAAATTAAAACTCCTAATGTATCTCCGAGATACCAATTCCATCGAATGTGCCAATATTCGCTCCAGTCAACTAAACCAGTTACACAGAGGCGCAGCGTGCCGAGAGTGCAGTTGATTTGAGTGGCAACTACAGCACCCCAAAAAATTAAATTGACTACATCGATCAGCCGAGCAAGTGATGGGCGAAACTTTAGCTGTTGCAGCAAAGTAAAGGCGCATAAAGCTTGTAAACAAGCGCAAAAGGCACTAAGTGCTGCAAGTGTTAAAGATACCTTAAGGTTAATAGTCTCGTAAAAAACCACGCCTAAAGCTATTCCCGGCAAAATGCGGCGACCAAATAATAAAATTGCAGCTTGTGCAATTCCTGCGGGCGGCCAGACGCAGGTAGCTAATTTATTTACGCCTGGGATTGAAATTGCTATTTTTGCTCCCAAAGCGTAAACAAAAGCAAGAGCAGCTACTTTTGCTAAGTATTGCCAATTTCTAGATTGAAGAAATCGCAGAAACTGATTTTTTGGGGAAATCATACTGAGTGTTATAGTTTTAACTAACTATAGCAACCGCGCCCGAAGATTAGGAAATTATTAATTCTGAAATATGACTTATTATATTGCTTCTTCTTTCTTCATTCTTCCTGATGCTATAACTTGCTCCCTGTCAGAAAATAAGTGTTCATCTGGCCTTTGCCTTTAACTTCGATCGCGCCGCGACTTTCAAATACATACTTGTCTTGCAATATATCATAAATTGCCGACGTGACTTGAATGCACCCCGGCAAGCCGTGGGATTCCATGCGGGAAGCGGTGTTAACGGTGTCTCCCCATAAATCGTAAATAAATTTTTTAATACCTATTACTCCGGCGACGACAGGGCCGGTGTTAATCCCAATTCTGATGTTAAAATCTTGATTGTGGATATTGCTGAAGTCAGTAATTGCCTGCTGCATATCGAGGGCCATTTCTGCGATCGCCTGTGCATGATCGCTGCGGGGCATCGGCAGGCCTCCTACTACCATGTAGGCGTCGCCAATCGTCTTAATTTTTTCCAATTCGTGCTTTTCTGCTAGGCGATCGAATGTCGAAAAAATATCGTTAAGCAACGACACTAATTCTGGCGGAGAAATTTTGGAACTAATTTGCGTAAAACCGACTATATCTGCAAACAATACTGTTACTTCTGCAAAAGTATCTGCAATGATGCTTTGGTCTTGTTTTAATCTGTCGGCGATGGGTTGCGGTAAAACGTTGAGTAGGAGACGGTCAGATTTTTCTTGTTCTAAGCGCAAAGCTACCTCAGCTTGTTTACGAGTTGTGATGTCTTGAACAGTACCTTCGTAATAAAGCAAATTTCCGTAGGAATCGCGCACGGTATAAGTATTTTCTGAAATCCAAATTATGCTGCCATCTCGGCGGTAAATTTGAGATTCAAAATCCGATACTTTGCCTTGTTCTTCTATTAAGCGGACAACTTCGGCGCGGCGATCGGGGTCAACATAAAGTTGTTGACTAATATCAGTTAATGTGCCGACCAATCCCTCGATCGAACTGTAACCGTAAATGCGAAGCAAAGCAGGATTGGCGCTGAGATATTGCCCATCTGGGGTAGTTTGAAAAATGCCGACTATCGCATTTTCAAAGATGCTGCGGTATTTTTCTTCAGCTTGCCGCAGTGCTTCTTCAGCCCGCTGGCGTTGCCGCGCTTCCACTGCGAAAGTTACAGAGTCTGCTAGAGAAACAGCAAAACTTTGTTCTTCAATAGTCCAAGGGCGGGGCATTCCTACGTGTTCTAAACAGAGAACTCCTGCTGTTTCTCCGCCTATTTGAATCGGTGTATCTAGCATGGAAGTGATGCCCAACGGAATTAGGTAAGATTCCGCAAATTCTCTAGTTCTAAAATCTTTTTGTGCGTCAAAGGCAGCAATTGCACGTTCTTCTCGCAGTGCTTGAAAATAGGCAGGATAGTCTGCTGCAGTTAATTCCAAGCCGTGTGAGTGCTCATTGAGAGTGCGATCGAACAAATCTAGACAATCGATCGTGGATTTAGTGCGATCGTACAGCCAGACGCTCGATCGGGCAACTTCCAGAGTACGGCTAGCAGTTTCAGTTATTTCTTGAAGCGCTTTTGTTAAGTCGCCTTGATTCAGGGCTTTATTTTTGGCTAAATCAATTAATGCCGATTTCTGTTTCTGTAGCTGAAGTTCGCTTTGTTTCAGGGCATTTGTCCGCTCTTCAACTCGGATTTCCAGCTTTTCATTTAGCTTTTGCAGGGCGATTTCAGCTTTTCGGCGATCGGTGATATCTGTGCCGATGCAGAGGATGCCCAAAAGTTTTCCCGCTGTATCAACCAACGGTTTATTTGCCCAAGATACCCAAACGCGATCGCCACTGCGCCGCATATTTTCATTTTCATAGCTGATAAAGCGAGCGGGATTGTGTAAAATTTCATTATAAACCAACTCTAAGTTATTCCCTTCGAGGTCTCTGTGGGGAATAATTGTTCCCACTGGATTTTTTCCCAGGATTTCTTCCTCCTTATAACCAAAGAAATTTTCTGCAAATTCGTTAAAAAAAGTAATATTACCGTCTCCGTCCAGTTTCAGAATAATACTGTTAGCATTTTCCACCAATTCTCGATATTTAATTTCGCTCTCCCGCAGAGAATACTCTGCTGATGTGCGTTCAGCTACTGTCGCTGCCAATAACAGCGAGGTAATCGTAATTACACCCATAAAAGCTTGCAA
>NZ_JAUBQR010000020.1:45273-47973 GCF_036701385.1 Microcoleus sp. Pol12B4
GGCCACACCGAGGCAGCAAAGGGATTGACACCTTGAATTGAAATTGCTAGCCTCGCCCCCACGGCGTAAGCGACAGCAACGACAGTTACTTGGGCCAAGTACCGCCCAATTTGGGATTGAGGGAATCGCAGAAACTGATTTAGGTTCAGATTCATACCGAGTTTTAAGTTTTAGGGAATTTCAAATCTCAAGGAAAAGGGAAGTTAGGCAACAGATTATGTAACGGATGTCAGGAAGAGAAAGAGGGGAGCTAATGTAGGGTTTACACCGTGCACATTGCGAGCCTAAATGTAGGTGCGCGGTCGCGCACCTACATTTATAAAGGCTTAGTTGATGGCGGCTTCAATCCAGTGTTTTAAAGTAGAATTTACTTCATCAATGAGAATTTCATGTGATTTGTGAGTTGCTCTTTCCACGACTTCAACTTTGCCTGCTTTCAGTGAACGGCCCGGAACAATGCGATAGGGAATGCCGATTAAATCGGCATCTTTGAATTTAACTCCTGCCCGTTCGTCGCGATCATCGAGTAGGGTTTCAATGCCAGATTGGTTGAGTTCTGCGTAGAGTTTTTCGGCGACTTCTATTTGTTGGGCGTCGGAAATATTGGGGATGCTAATGATGGCGTGATACGGGGCGATCGCCACTGGCCAAATTATCCCGTCTTTGTCGTAAGATTGTTCTACGGCCGATTGAGCTAGTCGCGACACGCCGACGCCGTAGCAGCCCATCACAAAGGGCATTTCTTCGCCTTGTTCGCTGGTGTAGGTGGCGCCCATTGCTTGGGAGTATTTTGTGCCTAATTGGAAGATGTGGCCGACTTCGATGCCTCTGGCGCTTTGCAAGGTTTGTTCGGGGTTGTGTACTGCCCGATCGCCCTTTTTGGCTGTTCTGACGCCTACAACCGTTGCTGGTAGCGGAAATTCTTTATCCCAATTAGCCCCTACAACGTGGTATCCTGATTGGTTTGAACCAGTGACAAAGTTTGTCAGGTCAACTGCGGTGCGATCGACTAAACGCAAAAACTTAGAGTTTACCTCCTTGCTGCCAGCGATATAATCATCAGCAACATCGGGAGCCATATAACCCAGAGGTAAAGATTTAGCCGCCCATTTCCGCTGAGCTTCGGCATCGGGAACAGTCAAAAATAAAACAGTTTTAGCTTGATAATTGCCGGCTAACTTCGTCAACTCATTCAGCAACTTTACCTGATTTACATCTTGGTCGCCACGAATGCTTACCAATACCAACACTGTGATGCCATTGTCATAAACAGCTTGGTAAAGCACGTTTTTGACAACTTGCGTCGGAGAACATTTCAAAAATTTGCAAAGTTTATCAATTGTTTCAGTTCCCGGCGTTTCCCGCTTTTCAAAAGTGGCAAAAGGCGACGGTTCGGTATCAGCAGGCATAGATACAGCCTTTTCCACATTAGCGGCATACTGACCATCTTCAGTATAAAGAACTTCATCTTCTCCCGCTTCTGCCAGCACCATAAACTCTTGAGAACCCGAACCGCCAATGGCTCCCGAATCGGCATCTACTGCTCGGAATTGCAAGCCCGATCGGCGCAGCATATTGCTATAAGCTTGAGCCATATCCTGATAAGTTTTTTTCAGGCTTTCTTCGTTAGTGTGGAAAGAATAGCCATCTTTCATAATGAATTCGCGACCGCGCATCAACCCAAAACGCGGGCGAATTTCATCGCGAAACTTAGTTTGAATTTGATAGAGATGTACAGGCAATTGCCGATAGGAACGAATCATATCTTTAGCAATTGTAGTAATTACTTCTTCGTGAGTTGGGCCCAGTCCCAATTCTCGCTGTTGCCTATCTGTCATGGCAAACATAATACCTTCAGCTTGAGTGTATGTGTCCCAGCGGCCGGATTCCCGCCACAAATCGGCCGGTTGCAATTGCGGGAGGAGACATTCTTGAGCGCCAGTAGCGTCCATTTCTTCGCGCACAATTTGAGATACTTTTTTGAGAACTCGCCACATTAAAGGTAGATAAGCGTAAATTCCGCTACCGATGCGCCGGATGTATCCGGCACGGAGTAATAGTTTGTGGCTGGGAATTTCTGCTTCTGCCGGGTCTTCGCGCAGGGTAACAAAAAGCAT
The DNA here is from genome assembly GCF_036701385.1 of Microcoleus sp. Pol12B4. Lineage (NCBI taxonomy): Bacteria > Bacillati > Cyanobacteriota > Cyanophyceae > Oscillatoriales > Microcoleaceae > Microcoleus > Microcoleus sp. Pol12B4. The sequence goes on from NZ_JAUBQR010000020.1 coordinate 47,391, forward strand.
TTGAGAGAGTCGCATGGCTGATTTCCTTAAAATACCGGAGGATTGTAATTTTAGATCAACTTCTGATATTATCAGAACTAAGCCCTATTTGATTAAATATATGAATAAAATTTGGCAAAACTATGAAAAAGGTATGGCAGTCTTTGATGATTGTCACTCTCCTACTGTGCAATCTCAATGGCTTGCCTTAAAAGATGAAATAGGAGAATTTGTTCGAGAACCTAATTCAAGCGAAATTTGGGATATTGTTCATGCTGCTGGTCGGTTGCTTTACAAACTAATCGGAATTCCCTTATATTTACTGGCCTATCCTACTGTTCGCAAACACAGTCAACGTTTCGACGAGTACGGCTGTATTCGCAGCATTCGCAACTGTGAGGGTAAATGCTGCGGCAAAAATTCGTAGGGTACGCTGCAGCGCACCCGATATCATGTTTGTTGAATTGCCTGCAATTAGATTTAGAAACCCTGGATCGCAACCGAGTGCTTATGCAGATCCCTCCCTCGGAATTACTAGAGCGTTTTGAGCCTAAAAATCAAACGGAATCCTCAACTAGGTAGCGCACTCTACGATATGTAGAGT
>NZ_JAUBQR010000344.1:0-4185 GCF_036701385.1 Microcoleus sp. Pol12B4
AGTAGTGGTTTCCTCAATTTTTTCTTGGTAGTTTACTTTCATATAACTATCCTTAAACTCTCATAGTATTGTAGCATCATTTTGGAGAAGTGGTATAAGAATGTTTAAAAAAAATTAATCACCACTTATAAATTCCCAAATACCAAATACTATATATCAAGGGTGCATCTCAGTGAAAGCAAATACATCAAGCGGAAAGTTTATTATTGAGATAAGCACAGGGCCGAAAATGGATAGAGGAAACACCCTCGACATTCCACGCTCACTCGATATTTTTACCCTTATCAAAGGACAAGTGGTGCTGAGGGATAAGGCCATGTTTCATCAAGGTGGTCGAATTGAAGAATTAATTCAAAGTGCAGGATATAGACTGTTATATTTACCAACTTTCTCTCCGGATTTCAACTTGCATTGACCAATGCTGGTCTTTGCCCGGCTTTAATTCGTAAACTAAAGAATCAGTTTAATTCTTTAGCAGATGCGTTGGAGGCTGTTTTAGGAATTGCGTCCTAACCGCTTTGGCGGGTGCTATATCTTTTACTTTAGCGCAGGATGCTGTGGGCTATCATTACGAACACGAAACAAACAATCTCGATCGCTCTTTCTGCCGCTCTCGTCAGGAAGGGCGCTCGAATGTTTTGATCGGCGGCAGACACCCGGAACTGAGACCGACGCTGCACATCAAAGACTACGAAACTCCTTATTTTTTGGTAGACAAGATTGTGGTGCCGCTGACGTTTTTCTGGCCGGCGGTTGTGGATTGGCTGGCTGTGGGAGTCAGGAAATCTCTGGACTTGCTTGAAAGCTTGGGGATGCGGGAAACTTGGCGGTGGTTGCGGGCCAAATTGCGCGGTTATTGGTATTTGCGGGGTGTGATTGATGAACTCAAAACTAGATCAGCAATTTTTAGTTTTATGGACGGAGACCCGGCGCGTGCTGATTTGGACAATCGCGAAAATGTGGGTCGGGCTGGTGAGAACACTCATCAAGTGGGTTGTATAGGAGTGATTCTTAGCTCAATGGGATCCTACAATACTCTATAATAGATTATGGTTTTTTGTGCCGTTATACTTAACATTGGGCTTTATTGTCAAAAAAGAGTATTTTCTGGGGGTAGGGTCGAGAGAAGATGTTACCATCTTCTCCCTCCCATTCGGAACCCTGCTTGCCATTTTCACGGCACACGGCTAATCGGGTGTACTCTTGTCCTTTGAGGACTTCTCTTTCTTCCGACTTGCTTGAGGTTTATTTTCCGGAAAATACGAGTTCCAGGTTATGTTTCCTGATTAATTCCAAGTCAGTTTTAGTTTTAACATCGTGACAATGCCGATGCAATAGTTGAAGATTTTTGTACTCATCCTTACCTCCAATGGCTCTGGGGACGATGTGGTCAACTTTCATTACATCTTCATTTCTGAAAATAAATTCGCAATGAGAACATTTACCCTTCTGCTTTTTTAAGAGCAGTGCCAATCGACTTGGTAATTCAGGGTTTTTCCCCATTCTTGAACTCCAATAAACCAGGTCGCCATCGTAAGGACTTTTATCCCCTTTAACTTTCACATAGTCGGTGCTGCTACACTCGAATTCACTATGCTTTAGTAACCGAAGGGGGTTCGCTCCCTCTTCTCTGGTTGAGAATACCCAGTTATCACCGCCAATGGATTGCCAATACAGTTGATGTCCTGTCTTGATGTTTCCACAACGGCGTTTTGCCCAACGTCGAAGTTTCAGGTATGTGAGGTGATCTTGTTTAGACAGTTCTCCAACGGTTTTAGCGTCAGAGTTAGTATAGAAAGAAGTCCATCCCCTTATCACAGGGTTTAAGTCTCTAATTAACGCCGATTGTGGCGATGACCTATGGTTTTTGATGATTCTTCCGATTTACTCTTGGTGAGCCTTACTTGACTTCTTATTTGGGGTAATGAGTGTTTTAAAACCTAATATCTCACCTTTAGTATTTAAACTGCTTCAGTGTTTTCCAGCAGGGTATTGCCTTATGTGATGACCGAGAAAGTCAAATCCAGCTTTACCATCCTCACTTAATTCATCCTTGAAAGTGTGAGTTAGCCTCGTCTTTTCAGGTTTCAATTCTAAGCCCATACCACTTAACCATTCCGAAATTATTTCTCGGCATCTTTGGACTACGATTTTTGCTTCACATAGAATCACAAAGTCATCGGCATATCGAATTATATTCGGGTTGCCTACCTGTTTTCCAAATTTGGAAATTGAGTTTCTTATGTGGTTTCCTGTATCGTGTGGGAACTCTTTTTCTATGTGTTGTTCCAAGCCGTGGAGGGCAATGTTTGCCAGTAGCGGAGAAATTACCCCACCCTGTGGCGTACCCTCAGATGTTGCAGTGAAAACTCCATCATCAATTACTCCAGATTTTAGCCAGGATTTTACTTGTCTCCTGACCTTGCCTTTTATATTCAACTTTTGAAGTAGTTCATAATGGTTGATGCGGTCAAAACACTTGGCTATGTCTGCATCTAATACAAACTTCGCCTTATGTTGAGTACAGAGTTTAATCTGCCTAATCGCATCGTGACATGACCTGCCCGGTCTAAAACCATAGCTGTTTGGCTCAAAAATTGCCTCCCATTCCGGCTCAAGTGCGGATTTTACTACGGCTTGTAAAGCTCTGTCGTACATTACAGGTATACCCAGTGGGCGTTTTTCATTACTTCCTGGTTTTGGTATCCAAACTCTTCTTGTCGGTTTAGATCTGCCAGTTAGCTTTAATTCCCTTGCCAGTTCTAGACGAGCTGCTGGGGACAAGGATTTAGCCCCATCCACTCCTGCCGTCTTTTTTCCCTGGTTGTCCTGAGTTACTCTTCTTACTGACAAAATCCTATTAGACCAAGACCTCATCAGCGTCTTTTGAAGTTTGCGAACTTTCTTGACATCTCCACAACGGGAAGCAGCGAAAATGCGTTTTTGCAACTTGAAAACATATCTTTCGGCTTGACGCCAATTAATAGCTTTCCATCCCTCTGTATTTGTTGCCAAATCAGAATTAGGTTTGTTCATTACTAATTACACCTTTTCACTTAATCACCTTCGCGGTTTACGTCAGCATATCCTGGGCATTCCCCCATCCCTTTTTCGGCATTACCTGTTATTTCAGGTTAGGCATTGGCTTCTTAAACCATCCCAGCCTTTCGTAGCTTGTAGCCTGACAGCTTACCTCAACAATTGAATTGAAAAGGAGCATACAAAAGGATTACATCGTTCCTACTATCCATTAATTAAATCCGTTAGGGTTTGTCTTCTCCGCCGGGGTTATAGGTTGTGCCCTATCTTGGTCGTAGAATCCTGATAGTCCTTACCCTTGTCAGATATTCCTGACCCAGAAGTTCAGATTTCTCTGATTAGCTTATATCCTCTGGTAATGGATTACGACGGTTGAATCGACAATTCGTTAGCTGGCGCTTCTACCCCACGACTTCATTACTTTCGTAGTGATTCGGTTATAGGATTTTTGCTTGCGGGGTCGGTATTCAGCTATCCCGATTGCCCGTTTTCACCCTCGCTTTACACAATGATTGTCAATCTTTGTGTAGAGGAAACCAGATTTAACTCTGGTTCTCTGTGTGCTTTCAATCATGCACCATGATGTCAGGGCTTGATTTATTTTGGATTTAAGTTATGATGTTGGTTTGCGCCTTCATCTTTCCTGTTTTTCCCTAGTTATCTTAGCTAGATTGCTCGACTAGGTTTTCTCACCTGCATGGATAGTAAGTTGTGGGCGATAGGGGATTTAAGTGCGAACTCTAACCCTAACGGGTTTACCCCATCGCTGCTAGCCATCCCCCCTTTCGGGTTTCGGCTAAACGAATCGCACCTGCGTCTCTATTTTGACAACTGGCTTGGGATTGCTATAGAACTACTACTTGCGAAAGTTGGAATTGTGAGAGTCCTTAATTGTTTGGTATATTGCCCTTGAATAGTAGCCGATCGCAATTAAAGCGGAAATGAGGAACGATCGCACAAACCGGGTTTTGTCAAAAAATCTGATTTTTAGAGGTGGCATTAATAATGGCGAGGCTTGGTGGCGGTCTGCTGCCAATAACACCTGCAATTGACACAAGCCTCGACGAGAGATCGTTGCCGGTGGTAAAAGTTGTGTTGGGAAAAAACTTGACATCAGCGGGTAATTGAAAGTAAAAATAAATAAAA
>NZ_JAUBQR010000345.1:0-4166 GCF_036701385.1 Microcoleus sp. Pol12B4
TTTGCTAAAGGAGACGGTTTTGCTTTGAGCAGAACCTTTGAGCGAGAGGTTTTGCGATCGAGCGAACCTATTTCTGTCGAATCAGCCGGCACTACTCAGTGGCGCAACCACCCCGCTTACAGCGTCCGCAAGTTGGAGGCTTTTGTGGGCACGAGGGTAATAGTGCAAGGGCGAGTTTTTGGCACTTTGAGCTTTACTTCCCGCACCACTAAATCTCCTTTTAAACCGCTGAATTTTGAAATTTTAAAGTTGATGGGCAATTACATCGGCGCAGAAATTGCCCGCGAAGAGCGAGAGCGAACTTTGCAACGTCAGTACCAGCGCGTTTTACTACTCAAACAAATTACTCAAAAAGTGCGATCGACCTTAGACACTCAAGAAATTTTTCAAACTACCGCCACCCAAATCGGCCGCGTATTTGGTGTCAATCGCTGTACAATTCACACCTATCTTTCTGAACCTTATCCCCACCTTCCTTGCGTTGCGGAATACTTAGAACCCGGTCACGAATCGGCTTTAGATTTAGAACTTTCTGTCACTTATAACCCCTACACAGAAAAACTCCTCGCTGAAGATATAGCCCTGGCATCTCCCGATGTGTTTGCCGATCCTTTGCTGGAATCTTCGGGGCCGATGTGCCGCCGCATCGGATTAAAATCTATGTTGGCTGTTCGCACTTCCTATCAAGGAGAACCGAATGGAATTATTACTTTGCACCAGTGCGATGCAACTCGGCAGTGGAATCCCGACGAAATTGAACTATTAGAAGATGTTGCTGCTCAAGTCGGCATTACCTTAGCTCAAGCACAACTTTTAGAAACCGAAGTTCAGCGACAGCGACAGTTAGCAGAGCAAAATGAAGCTTTGGATCAAGCACGACAAGCGGCGGAAGTTGCTAATAGAGCTAAGAGCGAATTTTTAGCGACTATGAGTCACGAAATTCGCACTCCGATGAATGCGGTAATCGGGATGACGGGCTTGCTGTTGGATATGGAACTAACTCCAGAACAGCGGGATTTTGTGGAGACAATTCGTACCAGCGGCGATGCTTTGCTGACTATTATTAACGATATTCTCGACTTTTCCAAGATTGAATCAGGAAAATTGGATTTGGAACGCAGCCCCTTCGAGCTGCAAAACTGTATAGAAGAATCTCTGGAATTACTGGCTCCGAGAGCCTCAGAAAAAGGTTTAGAGCTGGCTTACTTTATTGATGATTCTGTTCCGAAAAACATTTTAGGAGATGTCACGAGACTGCGCCAAATTTTGGTAAATCTGCTGGGCAATGCAGTTAAGTTTACAGAATCTGGAGAAATTGTGGTGTGCTGTACGGCTAGGCAAATTGAACAGGTAGCTGCTAATAGTTCACCAGATAAAATTAATATTCTAGCGCCACAACCGCTAGCAATTAATCAGGGAGAGTTGGCACGTAGCAAACAATACGAGATTCAATTTGCTGTCCAAGATACGGGAATTGGCATTCCGCCAGACCGGATGGATCGCCTGTTTAAAGCTTTTTCGCAGGTGGATGCTTCGACAACGCGACATTACGGCGGGACGGGTTTGGGACTGGCTATCAGCCAGCGTTTGAGCGATATGATGGGCGGTACAATGTGGGTTGTCAGCCAGGTTACTCCGGGAAGTTTTAAGTCTCAACCGGGAGTTTCTGCGATCGGACAAAGTATCGCTGGAATGTCGCCTGCAGAATTTACTCCGCCGTCGATGTCGGGTTCGGGTTCGATTTTTTATTTCACGGTGACTGCGGAAGCGAATGACATCCGGGCTGAGGAAAAAAGGCCCGAATTTGCCGCTGGTAAGCGCTTGTTAATTGTTGAGCATCATGCCATTAATCGGCAAGTTTTGATCCGGCAGGCAGAGTCTTGGGGAATGATACCCGTGGCTGTAACTTCGGGTGCTGAGGCGTTGGAAATCATCAAAGGAAATTCGCCGCTCGATTTAGCTATTTTGGCGATGAATCTACCAGATATGGACGGTGTGGCTTTGGCTGTGGAGATTCGGAAATTTGAGCTGAGCAATTTGTCCGGCGGCGAGGGTCTAAATCCGAATGTCAGCGTTAAAAGCCCTCGCAAAATAGCACTACCTTTGGTGCTGTTTACTTATTTAAGTAAGGCGGAAGTTTGGAAAAAACTTGAAACTACAGAAGTACATTTTTCTGCTTTTTTAACTAAACCTTTAAAACAATCGCAGTTTTATAATGTGTTGCTGCAAGTTTTTGGATATGTTACTGGCAGAAGCGGCAGGGGAGAAGTTTCAAATGTGGTAACTTTGACTTCGGGATTGAAGTATTTTGAAAATTCTCAAGAACAACACCGCGTGCAGCGGACGCCTGCTGTTTTGAGGCAGGTTGCGACGAATTCTGCCGGACAGGATGCAACTAATTCTACTCAGATTCGGATTTTGCTGGCTGAGGACAATGTGGTGAATCAAAAAGTCGCTACGCATTTACTCGACAGGATAGGATATCGGGCTGATATTGCAGCTAATGGGTTGGAGGTTTTGGAGGCCTTGAAGCGGCAATCTTACGATGTTGTGCTGATGGATGTGCAGATGCCGAACATGGATGGGTTGGAAGCGACGCGCCGCATTTGTCAGGAATGGCCTGCTAACAAGAAGCCGAGAATTATTGCGATGACTGCTAATGCGATGCAGGGCGATCGCGAAAAGTGTCTGGAAGCAGGTATGGACGATTATATTACTAAGCCGGTGCGCCGGGAAGAGTTGGCGATCGCCTTGAGCAAGTGCTCACCTCTGAAGCGGGATGAATTGGATGCGGTTACTGAGCAAAACAATCAAGATATTTCTGATCACATTGACAGTGATGCTGCGGCATCTTCGAGCGTTCAACCGGGAGCCGATTCGCCGATTGATTTTCATATTTTGCAAAATCTCCGCGAGCTAGACGATGATGAAGACCCAGATTTTTTGGGGGAACTGATTAAGATATATTTGGAAGACGCACCGCAACATTTAGAAACTATTAAGGAGGCTATTTTTCTGGGCGATGCTGATAGTTTGAAGCTGGCTTCTCACACGCTGAAGTCGAGCAGCGCCAATTTAGGAGCCGTGTCTTTTTCTGCTGTTTGCAAGGAGTTGGAGTATATGGGCCGCGTGGCGGTTGAGTCTGGAGGAGAACAGGTTTTTGATGTGAGTACGGCGCGCGATCGCCTGTTGGAAGCCCAAGCGGAGTGGGAAAAGGTGCGAGCGGCTTTTGAGACGGAATTGGAAACGGGGAAGTTGCGATCGCAAATAGGGTAATTTGTTATTTTTTATTTGTTGGTTGTTATTGGTTATTTGTCAGTTTCAATAACCAATTACCAATGCCCAATGCCCAATTCCCAATGCCCAATTCCCAATGCCCAATTCCCATATTTAACTTTCACCTAAATATGCTTTGCGAACAGTTTCATTTGACTGCAAATCGCTAGCAGTACCAGCGACTACAACCTGACCAGTTTGGATGACATAGCCGCGATGGGCTACACTTAAAGCCATGCGGGCGTTTTGTTCCACCAGTAAAATAGTTGTTCCTTCAGCATTAATATCGCGGACGATCGCAAAAATTTGACTGACTAACATCGGTGCCAATCCCATACTCGGCTCGTCCAATAATAACAAGCGGGGGCGCGACATCAAAGCCCGGCCGATCGCCAGCATTTGCTGTTCGCCACCGCTGAGAGTTCCCCCTTTTTGACTAATTCTTTCTCGCAAACGAGGAAATAAATTTAATGCTTTTTCCATATCGGACTTGATACCGAGAGTATCGTTGCGGAGATAAGCGCCCATTTCTAGGTTTTCTTGCACCGTCATGCGCGGAAAAATCAACCGCCCTTCGGGACTTTGAGAAATCCCCAAACGGACGATCGCCTCTGTAGATAGTGCTTCTAAAGGCTTTCCCTCAAATAATACAGTGCCTTGGCGCGGGCGCAGCAGTCCTTGAATCGTGCGGAGAGTGGTCGTTTTCCCCGCCCCGTTGCTGCCGATTAATGTCACAACTTCTCCCTGCGAGACTGTTAGCGATACTCCTTTGAGAGCGTGGATATTTCCGTAGTAAGTGTGAATGTCTTTAATTTCCAACATAATTACTCTTTCTGCTTTGTGCTTTATTATATTATCCAGACTAATTATAAATTTTTATTGCATTTATT
>NZ_JAUBQR010000021.1:0-47958 GCF_036701385.1 Microcoleus sp. Pol12B4
GGCAGCCACGATCGAGGACTAACCACCTGCATCATTTCGTCGAGGCGTTCCGGTGAAGATAAGCGATCGATCGCTTCAGTAGTGAAAAGTTTGTTTTGTTTTACCTGCATCAGCTAGTCCTTTCGAGAGTGCGATCGCGGCTTTAAGCAGGGGTGTATTTGAAGGGGAAATTCATTGCAAGTTAATTGAGGCCCAAACAATTTCCCAACAAACGTTCAAAGCTTCCGTGCAATTACTTGAATGTTCTCACTCCTGTTTGCAGCTTGCCTGTAAAATCACTTTACGGCAATTAACCCTGGTAATACCCTAACCCGCAGTAGAGTTTTCAGCTAACAAAAAGACCAGCTTGCAGCCGATCTTCCGACGGGGGAATGACCCGAACTTTCGGCTAGGTATCGCCCGCGGCCAGTCCCTACACATTGGTCACCAGTTAAGCTAAAAACACTTTTGTCAATGAGTAGAATTACTCTAAGGTATCGAAGTAGCAACTTAAAATGTGGTGGGATTTGTCCAAGGAGGTGGGGTAAAACATTTACGACTCCTGCAAGGATTGTTATATAGTTTGATTTTTGATAAAATTACTGAACCAACCCTTGTGCAACAAAAAATTCTAGTTTGGCTTGGTGTTTCTCTAATTTATACGCAGTAAACCGGGGGCAAAAATCTTTATTTCAAAAGCTTACTCTACACTGAATATACCTTTTGTCAATTGTGGAAGTTCAATGTAATTGATGATTGGTAATTGTAGATTGGGTAGAACGAAGAGAAACCCCACATACAATTACTATTAACAGTCAAAGTCAAAAGTTAACAGTCAACAGTTAATTTTTAACTGTTGACTGTTAAACTGAATGCGTGTGCCGAACTCACTAGAAAATGCCTGAATGGCTGTTCATTCTCTCGATTTAGAACTTTTGGAGAGCTTACCCTCAAAAGGTTGAACTCCACTATTTGGATAGTTGTCATCGCTGGGGCTAAAAATCCGCACCGCTGCTTCCGAGACGTAACGCATCGCGTTTGCCAAAGATTTAGAAAGATTCATAGAATCTGCCTCTCTTGTCTGGGTTCTGATACTTTTAATATTACTCGAATTTTTGGCCAGTGGATGAGTTTAGCAATATTTATTTGAATTACTTATTGGTCTGCAACAATGAAGCAAGCTGAAGGTTTGAGACATTACGCATTATTGGACGATCGACCTTTTGCTGGTAGATTTTTCCTTGCTCAACTCAAGCACTCGCGATCGCCCTCCGACCCTCAAAAACCGGGTTGTCTCACTCTATTCAAAGGCTGCAACAAAATATTTTCGCACAAAACCCGCAACGCTTGAGTGTTTGTGGTTAATTCCTGAGTTTGTTAAAGTAAGTATTTATATTGATTTTACCATAATATTAATGTATAAATTAACCTAAATCAGGTGTTAAAGGGCATAATCAGCGAATTTTTCCGACAATATCTGGAATCTTTATCAAAATTTTATAGAAAGATATGGTATTATTCACTATAATTAAAAAAAAGAAGTTTGTCCGGGGTTTTTCTTATGGAAACTGCGACAGAAAGCCTGCAGCTCACAGGTTTTGAAGAAATATTAGAAGACCGGGAACTGACGGTTTCTTCAGCAGATTACAGCCTTTTGACCGATCTCTACCAGCTAACGATGGCCGCTTGTTACGTTGGGGAAGGACTCGATGGGCGGGCCGCGAGTTTTGAATTATTCGCGCGCAGGCTGCCAGAGGGTTTTGGCTACGCGATCGCGATGGGTTTGGCGCAAGTTATCGATTATTTGGAAAAATTTCGGTTTTCGCCGGCGCAAATTGAGGCTTTGCAGTCCACTGGAATTTTTGCCGGTGCAGGAGAGCGATTTTGGACTTTACTCGCCACAGCCCGCTTTACTGGCGATGTTTGGGCGGTGCCGGAGGGGACGGCGGTGTTTGCCAACGAGCCTCTGCTGCGAATTGAGGCTCCTCTGTGGCAGGCTCAGTTAGTGGAAACTTATTTATTGAATGCCATAAATTATCAAACTTTGATTGCGACGCGGGCAGCGCGGCTGCGGGATGCGGCGGGCCCGGAGGCTAAGTTGCTGGAATTCGGGACGCGCAGGGCTTTTGGGCCTCAAGCTGCTGTTTGGGCGGCTAGGGCGGCCCTGGCTGCGGGGTTTGATGGAACTTCTAATGTTTTGGCTGCTTTGAAGTTGGGCCGCAAGCCTGTCGGTACGATCGCCCATGCTTTGGTAATGGCTGTTGCTGCCCTCGAAGGCAGCGAGAATCAGGCGTTTGCAGCTTTTCACCGCTATTTTCCGGGGGCGCCGCTGCTGATCGATACTTATGATACTGTGGCGGCGGCGCGGATGTTGGCCGATCGAGTAAACAGCGGTGAAATGCAGTTGGAAGGCGTGCGCCTGGATTCGGGCGATTTGGCGGTGCTGTCGCGGGAAGTTCGATCGATCCTTCCGGGCGTTCCAATTTTTGCTAGCGGCGATTTGGACGATCGAGAAATTGCTAAATTAAAAAGTAGCGGTGCTTGCATTGACGGTTACGGTTTGGGAACGAAGTTGGTCAGCGGTTCCCCTGTGAACGGTGTTTATAAGTTGGTGGAAATTGACGGAATTCCGGTGATGAAAGAGGCAAGCGGCAAGGTAACATATCCAGGAAGAAAGCAAATTTTTAGACATATTGAAAATGGGCAAATTCTCGGAGATTGTTTGGGATTGTCAGCAGAAACTCTTCACAATTGCGATTCTTACTTACCATTAATGGAGTTGGTTGTCAAGGATGGGAAACGAGTGCAGAAGCCGGAAAGTTTGGACGATATCGCGAAACGAACTGCTGCTTCTGTCGCCAGTCTTCGACCCGAAACTCGTCAACTTGACAACCCAATTTCGCCGTCAGTGGAAATTTCTACAGATTTGCAGAGTCTCACCCAAAAAACGAAAAAGAGTCAGTAGTCATAAATCAACGCCGTCAACAGTCAACAGTCAACCGTCAACAGTCAACAGTCAACAATTCCCCATTAACTATTAACAATATTACCGATTCCCTATGCAGAAGATTGCTCTTTTTGGAACCAGTGCCGATCCGCCCACAGCAGGACACAAAACAATTCTGAGTTGGCTTTCCCAACATTTTGATTGGGTAGCAGTTTGGGCATCGGACAATCCTTTTAAGTCACACCAAACTTCTCTAGAACACCGATCGGCAATGCTGCTGTTAATAATTCAAGAAATTAATTCTCCGAGACACAATCTTTGCTTGCATCCAGAACTCAGTAGTCCGAGGACGGTGGAAACTGTGGAACAAGCAAGATTGCTGTGGCCGGATGCAGATTTGACGTTGGTAATAGGTTCGGACTTGGTGGGGCAACTGTCTCGCTGGTACCAATTTGAACAATTGTTAAAACAAGTGGAGTTGCTGATAGTACCGCGACCGGGTTATCCGTCAGAACAATTAGATTTGTGGCAGTTGAGGCGCATGGGTGCAGACGTGGCGATCGCATCTTTGAGTGCTCCCAATGTTTCTTCTACTTCCTATCGGGAAACAGGAGACAGGGAAGCTCTGACTCCGACCATCGAAGATTACATCAATAGGGAGCATTTGTACGCATGGCACGAGGCACGAAAAAGGGCGAAGGTTGCTCATTAGCGGACTTTAAAGTAGGAGTAGATAATGTGATTTTCTCCGTCGATGCCGTGCAGAACCGTTTGTTGGTACTGTTGGTAATGCGGCAAGACGAACCGTTTATCGATTCTTGGAGTCTTCCTGGTACTTTGGTGCGCGAGGGAGAGTCTCTTGAAAATGCGGCTTACCGGATTTTGTCTGAGAAAATCCGGGTAAAAAATTTGTATCTGGAGCAATTGTATACTTTCGGAGAACCGGGGCGCGATCCTCGGGAAATTACCAGGGGCGATCGTTATCTTTCGGTGAGTTATTTTGCTTTGGTTCGCTTTGAGGAAGCTGAGTTAATTGCTGGGAGTGTAGTGGCGGGTGTGGGCCACCGCGTCGGTGGCATTGCTTGGTATCCCGTGCAACAAGTTCCTAAGCTGGCCTTCGATCACAATCAAATTCTCGAATACGGATACCGGCGACTGCGTAACAAACTTGAATACAGTCCGGTAGCTTTTGAAGTTTTGCCGGAGCTTTTTACTTTGAGCGATTTGTATCAGCTTTATACAACTATTTTGGGGGAAAATTTTTCTGATTATTCTAATTTTAGATCTCGATTGTTAAAATTGGGTTTTTTGTGCGATACCGGTGTTAAGGTTTCGCGGGGGGCTGGCCGCCCTGCTAGTTTGTACCGCTTTGATGCGGTCGCTTTTGCTCCTTTCAAAAATAAGCCACTGGTGTTTATCTAGCTGTTTCTTGGATGACATTCGGGGATCAATTTAGTAACATTAGAATAGAAGCTATTAAGGAGTGCAGACTATGAAAGACCCTGATGAATGCGCTAATATTCACGAAGTTCGGGAGGAAATTGATATCATCGATCGAGAAGTGATCGACGCTTTGAGCAAGAGATTTAAATACGTCGTCGCGGCAGCAAGGTTCAAAACGAGTGAAGCTGGCGTTAGAGCGCCCGATCGCTTTCATGCTATGTTACAGCAGCGGCGCGAGTGGGCTTTAGAATCAGGTTTGAATCCTGATGTGGTTGAAAATATTTACCGGGATTTGGTAAATTATTATATTGAGGAAGAGTTGAAACATTTCAAATCTGAGTAAGGTTTCTATACATTCAAATCTAGAACTATAGGAAAGTGAGTCCGCGCGGGCGGACTGTTAGCAATATTTATGAGGTGATTTGGTGATATGAAAATTGCGATCGCACAACTCAATCCTACTATTGGTGATATCTTGGGCAACTCCCATCTAATTCTGGAGGCTGCGAAAAAAGCTGAGGTTGAGGGCGCAAACTTATTGCTAACACCGGAACTTTCCCTGATCGGTTATCCGCCGCGCGATTTGTTAATTAATCCGAGTTTCATTGCAGATGCAGGTGCACAGTTGCAGCAACTGGCGCAAGCTTTGCCACAAAAGTTGGCAGTTATAGTAGGCACTGCCGTACCTAATGCTAAGGCTGTTAAACTCGGTGGAAAATCATTGTTTAACAGCGCTGTTTTGTTGCAAAATGGCGTTGTCAAACAAGTTTTTCATAAACGCTTGTTGCCTACTTATGATGTATTTGATGAAGATAGATATTTTGAACCTGGAGAAAACAGCAATTACTTTTCTATTGGCGAAGTCAAAATTGGCGTGACAATTTGTGAAGATTTGTGGAACAATGAAGAGTTTTGGGGTAAACGCAGTTATGCGGGCGATCCTGTTTCCGATTTGGCAAAATTGGGTGTAGATTTAGTGGTTAATTTGTCGGCATCGCCTTACTGTGCCGGGAAGCGGGGAGTGCGCTCGGCGATGTTGCAGCACAGCGTCATCCGCTGCGCGATACCGATTATTTACGCTAATCAGGTAGGGGGAAATGACGATATTATTTTTGACGGCAGCAGTTTTGCTGTGAATCGAAAGGGTGATTTGATTCAGGTATTAGCTTCTTTTGAAACGGATTTTGCGGTGCTGGAATATGACGCCGCTAAACAAGATTTATTTGGTAGCAATCAGCCAAGTGCAGCAGGAAGTGAGGCTGCGCCGTTGAGTTTTCATCCGGCAGAAGGAGATGCAGAGATTTGGGCTGCTTTGGTTTTGGGAGTGCGAGATTATGTTCGCAAGTGCGGTTTTTCTAAGGTTGTACTCGGTTTGAGTGGGGGGATAGATTCGGCTTTGGTGGCGGCGATCGCCAGTTGCGCGATCGGGCCCGAAAATGTTCTAGGGGTGCTGATGCCTTCTCCTTATAGTTCGGATCATTCGGTTAATGATGCTTTGGAATTAGCCCGCAATCTGGGCATCGCGATCGAACTATTGCCGATCGGCGATTTAATGAAAACTTACGATCGCACTCTCGCCGATTTGTTTATCAATACAACTTTCGGGATTGCTGAGGAAAATATTCAATCGCGGATTCGAGGCAATCTGTTGATGGCAATTTCTAATAAGTTCGGACATTTGCTGCTTTCTACGGGCAATAAGTCGGAAATGGCGGTGGGTTACTGCACTCTCTACGGCGATATGAATGGGGGATTGGCGGTGATTTCTGATGTCCCAAAAACTCGCGTGTATTCGCTTTGTAGGTGGCTGAATTCTGGGAGTGAGAAGATTAAAAATCAGGCTGACTTGGGAAAGGAAATTATTCCGGTTAATATTATTACTAAGCCGCCGAGTGCTGAACTGAAACCTGGGCAAATTGACAAAGATTCTTTGCCGGATTACGATGTTTTGGATGATATCTTGCAGCGGTTTATAGAAACTCACGAATCGGCCCAACAAATTATTGCTGCAGGACACGATGAAGCCGTGGTTAAACGTGTAGTAAAATTAGTGAGGCAAGCGGAGTTTAAACGGCGGCAAGCAGCCCCTGGTTTGAAAATTAGCGATCGAGCTTTTGGTACCGGTTGGCGGATGCCGATCGCCAAATCTTCATTCTATTAAACGCATCATTAAACGCAAAATGGTTAACATCGACGGTACTTTCGGCTTCGATTTTCTCCTGGGAACTCTCAGCAACGATACGATTAGAGGATTTGCGGGTAATGATACTGTTCAAGGTTTGGGGGGGAACGACCGGATTTTTGGCGATCGGGAAAATGATTTGCTGGCAGGAAATGAAGGCGCTGATACGCTGTCTGGCGGTCAGGGAAGCGATACAATCTATGGAGGACAAGACTCCGATTGGATTTTTGGCGATCGGGGTAACGATTTGCTAATAGGTGGCGAAGGCCGGGATATCTTGACAGGAGGGGCAGGCGATGATTTATTTGTGATTGAAAGAACCGCCGCCGCATCTACTATTACTGAAGCCGATATAATTACAGATTTTGGCAACGGCAATGATAAAATTGTCTTGACAGAAGGCATGAAGTTTAGCGATTTAGAGCTTTCTGTTGCCGACAACCAAACTATTATGAAAGATAAAAACTCTGGGAATTATTTAGGAGTTGTTTCGGGAAATTCTAATTTGACTGAATCCAACTTTATTTCGCTGTTTGGCGGAATAGATACGGGTCAGCTTTTGCCAATTTCAGTTAACACGATTATAGCCGATCGCGCGATCGGACTGGAAGTGGCGAAAACTCCCCAAGAACAAGCCACAGGTTTAATGTTTCGCACAGAATTACCGGAGGACAGAGGAATGTTTTTCCCGATCGAACCAGCGCGAAACGTGCGTTTTTGGATGAAAAACGTGTTGATTGAACTCGATATGGTTTTTCTGCGGGAAGGCGTAGTGCAGGCAATAATTCCTAACGTACCGCCGTGTTTGAGCGAAATTTGCCCCAACTACGGCCCGGATGTTCCCGTTGACGGAGTGATAGAACTAAGAGGCGGAAGGGCGGCCCAATTGGGGCTCAAAGTTGGCGATAGGATTCCCAATTTACCCTAAAAGATATATGATTTTATCGCAGCATTCAACATTTGTGCATCCAATGAATCCTATTGAATTAAAAATAATCCCTAATCAAACTCAAGACGGTTTAGCTTACCAACATTTGCGCTTGCGAATTACAACTCAAGACGGTATCATCACACCCGATGATTTACAAGGTTTGAAACTTCCTCAAGACGTTCTATTCAGCCAAGGAATTGTCATTGAAGGTAGAGGAGCAATTTGGCTGTACGGGTATTTAGTGCACGAATGTCATCCTGCAGCTTGGGTTGGATGTTACGATCCGCGATTAGAAGGTGCGGTGGTAGTAGCGACGCACAAGCATGAGGTATCTGTGGGACAGGTATTAAAATTGAGTTTACCGAGCGATTAAAACTCTCCTGAGTTTGAGGTGATAATAAATAAAAATAAAACTTCCCGTGGTGGGGGGCATCTTACCTGCGTTAGCGACACGCTAACACTAATGTTTCTATCACAAATCCAGGAGAGTCGCGATTAAATTAGAGCGTATTAAGTGAATAGTCCGAACTATTGTGTACCAGACTATCCAGCTATGAATGCCGCTCCAGAAATGCAAGTCTTGAACAGGCAGGATGTCTGTGCCACAATAATATAATTTTTGGAGAAGTCTATTCAGAAACATTAGTCGATCGCCCTACAAGCGCGCGAATCTTTTTTGTCAGAAGCTTCGGGCGATCGAACACTCGTGAATTTACCAAATTTGCAATTTTAGTGTGAGGACTTATGACTATTACTCGCGTCTCTGTAGACTCAGCAGGCAATCAGGCAAACGGCTTCTCCAGCGCTTACTCCATCTCAGCCAACGGGCGGTTTGTGGCGTTTCAATCTCAGGCATCCAACCTCGTGCCGGGAGACACCAACAATAAAAACGACATCTTCGTGCGGGACTTGTTAACCAATACTACCACCCGCATCTCTTTAGACTCAGCAGGCACTCAGGGAAACAACGACTCCTCCAATCCCTCAATCTCAGCCGACGGGCGGTTTGTGGCGTTTACATCTTTTTCCAACCTAGTGCCGGAGGATACTAACAATCGCGACGACATCTTTGTGCGGGACTTGTTAACCAATACCACCACCCGCGTCTCTGTTGACTCAGCAGGGAATCCGGGGAACAGCGACTCCAACAATTCCGCCATCTCAGCCGACGGGCGGTTTGTGGCGTTTCAATCTTATGCCTCCAACCTAGTGCCGGGAGACACTAACAATCGGTTCGACATCTTCGTGCGGGACTTGTCAACCAATGCCACCACCCGCGCCTCTGTAGACTCAGCAGGCACTCAGGGTAACAGCGACTCCCTCACCCCCTCCATCTCAGCCGACGGGCGGTTTGTGGCGTTTACTTCTTATGCCTCCAACCGATTGGGAGAGACGAACAATCGCGACGACATCTTCGTGCGGGACTTGTTAACCAATACCACCACCCGCGTCTCTGTAGACTCAGCAGGCAATCCGGGGAACAGCGACTCCTCCAGTCCCTCCATCTCAGCCGACGGGCGGTTTGTGGCGTTTGAATCTCAGGCATCCAACCTAGTGCCGGGAGACACTAACAATTTTTTTAACCAAGCTAAGATCTTCGTGCGGGACTTGTCAACTAATACTACCACCCGCGTCTCTGTAAACTCAGCAGGCATTCAGGGGGACGAAAACTCCTTCAACCCCTCCATCTCAGCCGACGGGCGGTTTGTGGCGTTTACTTCTGCTGCATCCAACCTCGTGCCGGGAGACACTAACAATAAACAGGACATCTTCGTGCGGGACTTGTCAACCAATACTATCACCCGCGTCTCTGTAGATTCAGCAGGTGATCGGGGGCAGTATGACGAGGCGTTATTTCAGCCCTCCATCTCCGCCGACGGGCGGTTTGTGGCGTTTGCATCTGGTGCATCCAACTTCGTGCCGGGGGATACCAACAATACCACCGACATCTTTGTTGCTGACACTCCCAACACTTCAGGCGGCATCAATAACCCTCCTGATAACAACATCAACGGCACTCCCGGCAACGACAAGCTGACAGGCACTCCCGGCAGCGACACCATCAACGGTTTGGCAGGCGATGACGTGCTGACTGGTTTGCGGGGCAACGATATCATCAATGGTGGCGACGGCAGCGATAACCTGTCTGGGGGAAAAGGTTTTGACACCCTCAACGGCGGTTTGGGAAACGATAATCTTGGCGGTGGCGCGGGCAACGATGTATTTGTTTTAGGTACGGGATTGGGAATTGATACCATCTCTGATTTCGGCAACTCTCAAGATACCATTCAATTAATCAACGGCTTGACCTTCGGACAGCTATCAATTTCCCCTGGAACCAACGGCACATTAATTAGAGTAGCCAGCAGCGGTGAAGTTTTAGCTGCTTTGACAGGCGTTGCTCCCAATTTCATTGGCCCAGAAGATTTCGTGTCTGTTTAGATATCTGCAGATGCTCAATTGTCTGCTGTGTCCTTTCACCGAATATCTCACCTTTACTCAAAGAACACGATCGGGAATTACGCACTCCGACAGAGAAACCGAGTTTTTTACCGAATCTGCAGGTCACAACGCAGTATTTTCGTAAAAAACCCGGTTTCTGAACCCCCATACACCAGCCCTAGCAAAAAATGGTTTGACGCGCAATATACTGTTGTTGGCTTTTAGTTATTAATTATGGCAAATTACAGAACTGTATTGTTGTTCAATAGTCTAACTTTAGTGCTAGTTGGGTTAGTGACGGCGTGTCTGATTTTGTTCGGTTCTTCAGTAAAAGGGTTATTTTTGCCGCCTTGCTCTGCCACTTATCCGGGTGCAGGTTTCTTTTTTTTGGCGTTTCAAATGTTATTTTATTTATCGGTAATGGTGTGCGCTTTTACCTTTGGATTGCTGAGAATTATTCAACCAGAGCGCCCAGAAAATCGATTTATTTTATATTCGGCACTGTTTGTAGGTTGCTTTCTGTTCAATGAAGTTTTTCGCACCCACGTTCATCTGGGACGTGCGGGTTTCCCGAAAGTGACAATTGTCATATTTTACGCCGTGCTGGCAATTGCATACGGATTAGCTTTTCGGAGACAAATTCGCTCGACTCCCTATCCTTTAATGCTGAGTGGCGTTGGTTTGTTATTTGTTGCCTTTTTTGCAGAAGCGCTGCCTTTAAAAAACGAAATAATTTCGAGCTTGCTGGAGGGAATACCGAAGCTGTTGAGCGGAATTAATATTGCACTTTATTTTTGGTTCTTGTGTCACGGTTTGATAGTGCGATCGCTCAATTTGTCCAAATAAAATTATATTCAGAATACTTGCTTCACTTCCTGGGAACACCAGGACATTTTATTTGTTAGTAATTACGCTCATTAACCCGGTTTCTACGAGGAATAAGAGGTTGATGAGCGAATCACCTATTTACAAAAGATTGAGCATCAAAACAAAAAGTATCGCTGCGCCATTGGCAAAACTGTTGCCGGTTCGCAAGTTAACAATTCCCCATCCGCCCTGACTTCATAAGTTTCTGGATCGACTTCCATTTGTGGCAAATAATCGTTGAGTTTCATGTCTCTTTTGCTAATTTGTCGCGTCCCGGAAACTGCTACAGTGGGCTTTTGCAAACCGAGCTGTGCGGCAATACCTCGATCGCGCGCAGCTTGGGAAACGAACGTCAGACAAGTCGCCCCAATCGCCCCGCCAAAACTGCCAAACATCGGCCTCATATGCACTGGTTGTGGCGTCGGAATGCTGGCGTTAGCATCTCCCATCTGCCCATAGGCGATCGCCCCTCCTTTAATTACCAGTTCCGGTTTCACCCCAAAAAAAGCCGGCCGCCACAAACATAAATCCGCCAATTTTCCCTCTTCCACCGAACCCACATACTGACTAATTCCGTGAGTAATCGCCGGATTAAT
Source organism: Microcoleus sp. Pol12B4 (assembly GCF_036701385.1). Classification (NCBI taxonomy): domain Bacteria; kingdom Bacillati; phylum Cyanobacteriota; class Cyanophyceae; order Oscillatoriales; family Microcoleaceae; genus Microcoleus; species Microcoleus sp. Pol12B4. Next base: position 11,388 of record NZ_JAUBQR010000021.1, read on the forward strand.
GGTATATTTCGCAATGTACCGCTTTACCCTAAAATTATCATTAATTCCCTCTGTTTCTCCCGCTTGGTTAGGGGGAGTTAGGGGGGGTAAATTCCCCCGCTGCACTTTCATCTTATGTGCCGTTTGCCAAGTCCGAATAATCACCTCTCCAACTCTTCCCATCGCCTGAGAATCAGAAGAAATCATACTAAACGCACCTAAATCGTGGAGAATATCCTCAGCAGCAATAGTTTCCCTTCTAATTCTCGATTCAGCAAAAGCCACATCTTCAGGAATGCCTCGATCCAAATGGTGGCAAACCATCAACATATCTAAATGTTCTTCTAAAGTATTGACAGTGTAAGGGCGAGTCGGGTTAGTTGACGAAGGCAAAACATTAGCTTGTCCGCACACTTTAATAATATCCGGTGCGTGTCCGCCGCCAGCACCTTCGGTGTGGTAAGTGTGAATAGCCCGATTTTTAAATGCGGCAATTGTGGCTTCTACAAATCCCGCTTCATTGAGAGTGTCGGTGTGAATTGCAACTTGCACGTCGTACTCTTCAGCGACACTCAAACAAGTGTCGATCGTTGCTGGTGTAGTTCCCCAATCTTCGTGGAGTTTCAAACCCATTGCACCGGCAAAAATTTGTTCGACTAATCCTTGAGGTTGACTGCTATTTCCTTTACCTAAAAATCCTAGATTTATCGGGAAAGCGTCGGCTGCTTGCAGCATTCTGTACATATGCCAAGGCCCGGGAGTGCAAGTAGTCGCGTTTGTACCCGTTGCAGGGCCAGTGCCGCCGCCGATCATTGTAGTGATGCCGGAGGCGATCGCCACTTCTATTTGCTGCGGGCAAATAAAGTGAATGTGAGTGTCAATTCCCCCGGCGGTGAGAATCATTCCTTCACCGGCAATTACTTCAGTACCAGGCCCGATAATAATATCTACCCTATCTTGAATATAAGGATTTCCGGCTTTACCAATTTTGTAAATTTTGCCGTCTTTAATGCCGACATCTGCTTTAACAATTCCCCACCAGTCTAATATTAAAGCATTAGTAATTACAGTGTCAACAGCGCCATCTGCATTAGAAATAGGCGACTGTCCCATGCCATCGCGAATGACTTTGCCACCGCCAAATTTAACTTCATCCCCGTAGGTTGTGAAGTCTTTTTCAACTTCTATGAATAATTCTGTATCGGCTAACCGGACGCGATCGCCCACAGTCGGCCCGAAGGTTTCCGCGTAGGCGCGACGATCCATTCTGTAACTCATGCTCGCTCCTAATATTAATAAATTTTTAGTTAGCAGTTGAGACCCACTTGAATTATAGTATGTGACGAGTTCCTCAATCGGAAACAGTAAAAAAAATACAACATTAGGCAAGCTTTAAAACCCCGATAGTCATCAATTCTTGCCAATCGCAAATCTAAAATGCTATGAAGGGACAAATTTAGTCCAGCATTTTCTGGATTTCCATTTTCAAAATCTCCACATCCACCGTCATATCGATGCCAATTAAACTCCAATCTTCCGCTACATTGTTGTCATCAACCATACGAGAGTATTCTAATCCCAATAGCTGGCAAATGTAATAGAAATATGGCGGAGTGTAGCCTCCATAAAAGCATTCCAATACTTTCGTTCCCGGCTGACACCACAGCAAATTTGTAAAACCAGCCCCGTGAGGGCCGACAACCACCGCCGCTTCTGCAAACAGACAAATTTGTTCATCAACAGTGCGCGAGATATCTTCCAAAATTTCAAAATCAAATTCTTTCAAAACCTCTCGCACTTGTACTTCATTTTTAACCTTGCGCCGGCCGCTTCTAGACAGATAAAGTTTTCTATAAGGCTTTACCTTTTCCTTAAGACAGAATTTTTCCCGCAAAAGCTCTATATCGTAAGGACTGGGAAAATACCAGTCTTGATTGTTTCCCACCACCAGACTTTCTGCATGATATCCCGTATCTCTAGCCCGAGTGTCAATTAGTGAACTTTCAGGAATACCGAGTTTGGTCATAAAGCCCAACTCAAAATCTGTATGTCGTAAAGGATAACAAATTTTGGCTTCTTGCCAAATTTCCTTACCTAAAGCCTCCTCAATTCGACAAAGTTTAGCCAGCACAAAAATGATAAAATCATAATAACTGCACCACAAATGCGACCAAGGAGCAACTACCAGCGGATAGGTAATTTTATTAGGTTTGTAAGGCCATTCGAGAATGCCCGCACCGCTAATCCGAAAATCCAAGTCTAAAAGCAACTTGTTATTCACCAGCGTGTTGCCCGACGTACAAATAGTTAGAGAATTTATTTTTTGATTCAGGGAAATCTTCCACACATAATCTGGGTCAAAAGACACGGTTTTTTCCGTGGCAAAAAACCGAGAAGGCACTTTGTTTACCGAGGTTAATGCGGGTATGTTGATAGGTTGGTGCTGCTTTTTATAAACGATGCTGTCATCTAACAGTTTGATGCTGGTGCGTCTGTCTAACGGGGTTCTCCAGACACGCCTTGATGTTTCCAGCAAGCTCTGCTTCAATGCCTGTTTTATCTGGTCAACTAATTTTGGGTTCATCACGCACTTTTGCTGTATATTCTTGCAGTTTTAATAACCACGCTATATCCCAAACAGCAGATTGTAACTAGCTCAAAAGTCTGAGATTGAACTAACAAAAAAAAGGCAGAAGAAACTTATACAGAAGGCAGAGAAAAAGTTGTGATATGGCTTTGTCACTCTTCAGGCATAGGGCTAGAAGTGATACCATTTTCGATTTGGGATTGGGATGGCTGATCACTCTCATAGTGTGGAGAGGACCTACCGTTGCATTCTTTTTTTAAACTGCTTTGACTTTTAAGTTAAAAAGTTTCAAATTAAAAGCTCAATCGTGAACTACCTTCTGGCTTCATACTTCAGCATCCAGATGACCGTTAACTTTTCCATTAAAGCCGTAGACTTGACGACTACCAACAAACGGCACTAATTGAACTTCCCTTTCATCTCCTGGTTCAAACCTGACTGCTGTACCTGCGGGGATATCCAACCGCATTCCTTTTGCTTGTTGTCGATTAAATTCTAAGGCTTCGTTTGCCTCATAAAAGTGATAGTGTGAACCAATTTGGATGGGTCGATCTCCTTTATTTCCTACCAGCAATCGCACCGTTGGGCGCTCGGCATTTAATTCTATTTCACCTGCTGAAACAATCATTTCTCCTGGAATCATTTTTTCCTCCTCTGAGTCTCTGTGGTTGATTTTTTAACGGATCGGATCGTGCACTGTTACCAACTTAGTTCCGTCGGGGAAAGTCGCCTCAACCTGGACTTCATGCACCATTTCTGGTATCCCTTCCATCACATCTTCCCGCGTCAGGAGAGTTGTTCCATAACTCATTAAATCAGCGACGGTAAGGCCATCTCTGGCTCCTTCTAAAATGGCGGCGGAAATGTAAGCTAGTGCTTCTGGATAGTTTAATTTTAAACCTCTTTGTTTCCGGCGCTCTGCTACCAGGGCGGCGGTGAAAATCAGCAGTTTGTCTTTTTCTTGGGGGGTGAGTTGCATTTTTATTCTTGTAAGTGCGATCGCATTATTTGGTTATGATATCGTTTGCGGTTGTTTCTGAATGATTAAACCGCAAAGGGCGCAGAGGGCGCAGAGGAAGAGAAGAGAGAGATGAATAATCTAGTTAGGAGGGCAACTCTACATTGAAACTCAAAGATCATCCTATTTTATCCAAACTCTGGGCAAACAGCAAGGGCGTTCTGAAAAAGATAAGCGCAGCAAGTGCCAAATGCTGACGAACCAGTCTCTCGCTGCGGTGGTGGATGTACCGCGATATCGGCACAGCAAACCGTTAGGAATACGAGTCACGCCTACGGTGGAATTACCAGGATAAATTGTTGCCTCAGATGGCAAATTTCGCACTTTTTCCACGAACTCTGTGGTGACTGGTTCGCCTACCCAAGCGAGGGTGGCGACTACCGGTTTTCCTCCGAGCCCGTGAGGACTTTCGAGCATTTTTTCTCCACCTTTGAGCAATTGTCTGTCAATCCATAAAGGGCTGTTTTGTTGCCAGACTTCGGTGTGCGAACGCCATTCTCCAGACAAGAACTTTTCGCCCCTAGCACTGCGTCCAAATCGGGTAATTTCCCACAGTAAAATCCTCGCTGTTGATGCTAATTCTACCCGCAAATTTTGCCGATATATTGCGCCGTCAAAAACTATTGTTTCCTGTGGCAGCCATTCTAAAATAGCACCGGTATCTAACTGAATGTCAATATTTTGTTGTGATTCTAGTCCGTTGCTGCGATAGATTTTACCAGCGGCGGCCGTGGTAATCAAGGCTTTGGCGTTTGGTTGGAGGTGAAAATGGCTGGAAAGTCGATCGCCCCCAACCACTCCCCCAGCCGTGTGCAAGATGACGGTGTGGCAAATCTCTTTACCTTCAGGATAAAACGGGCGCTGCACCTTCATTGGTGCTTGCATTTGATTATGAATGATTTGAGTTGCACCGCTGCGGTTAGCGTAGGCTAAATCTAGGCGGCCGTGCCATCCAGTTTGGATGTTATTTGTAGGTGTATCAGTCGATGTTTGAATCACAGATTTTTATAATTAAGTTTTTGAAAATTTACTTTTTAAAGAATTTTCTGATTAATTTGCCTCTTTTTATAAATTCATTTTTTTGCCAAAATTACATAGTCATCAAGCCCATAATGCGGATCGTAAGGTAATTTAAAGTGTTGGCGGAAAAGTGGACTTATGAATTTTTGTACTGGTAGATTTTCTCTAGCAAACTTTCCAAAGTTAGGATGGGATGTCCTGCTGCCGATTGAACTTAAATATTTATACCAAATTAAGTTTAAGCCCAGCTCATTAACAAATTTTTGTACTACACTTAACTCCTGTTGGCAATCCTCAACTCGACGAACATTGTATGGCATTAGCAACTTTTTATCTTGAATAATTAGCAAAACGTAACCCGAATCGCTCAGGCTATTTGTAAATACATCCTTGTAAATTTGAAATGATTTTTCTCTTATCTCCTCATCGTTAAAAAAACAGTGACAAATCACAATAAAATCAAAAAATTTTTTCGGCAGTGTTTTAGATTGATTGGCCCTGTCAAAGATACTAGAAGTGTCAAAGCGAAAGTAAGCATTCATCGCCTGGGGTTCCATGTACTGCCGCCAAAACTGGAGTCCGCGATATTGAAAAGCTTTTTGCTGTTCCAGAGAGTAGTAGGATATGTGCATTGGCGGCATTGAAAAAAAATCGCTACTGCTTTGCAGCAACAAACCGAGTCCGTAAGCAACAGTACCCGGCCCCGCCGCTATATCAAGGATATTAACTTTAGTTGGTAATAATCCAGCCTTGTAAATCAGGAACCAAGCTAGATATGTACAATAGACGTTATCGAGGAAATACCTCATTAAATAGATGTGAGGACTTAGTTCAAAACTGTATTGAGGATCTTGCCCTTCTTTCAGCCTTTGTATGTCCTCAACAGCTTCTTGAAGTAAAGAATCAACATTTGTTTTTTGACGGCTCAAGTTATTAATTTCGTTCTTAATGAAGCCAGCCAAATGTTTTTCAAAATCAGTAAATACCTTGTCATCAATGCCAGTGCATTGAATCATACTTTCATCGCAGTCTATCAATTTGAAAGATTTTGAAATATATTCAATAAACTTTGGGTGGGGAAACAAGGTTAATTCATCAATCCGACCCAGCGAATCGTCAAGCTGCCCGAAGCTTAGTTGCATTTCTAATTCTTCTAAATGGCGATCGGCTTCTTTGATGCGGTCATTTTTTTTCTGCAATAACTTCTCAAGCTGTACCCGCTCTTTAAATAGCTTCTGCTGCCATGAGAGTTTTGCCCCGGAATTTTCTATTTGTTTTAACAGTTGTTTGGCAACTCGATTATTTTGACTTTTAACGGCTTCGTTAAACTTATGGGAACGCCACCAATTGACTAGCGGATTACTCATAGCCAAATCCTTCTTTACCTTCCATAATCTCTACTCCCGGAAGCATCGCAATTAATTTGTTTTTAAACTTGCGATAACTCTGTTGTTCGCTATTGTACCACCAAGCGTACTTTTGTTTAAGAGCTAATGCTTCCGCTCGCGTTGACGCAATGAGCGATCGATCGTTGCTGGCATGAAAATCCTGAATCACCACCCGATCTACAACTTCCAGCTTGCTAATAAAATTAGCTTCATCTTCGGGTAAGGTAGGGAGTAGTGGCGTCAGAGTTATAGAAAATCTGACTTCGCAATTTTCTTGGTAAGGAAAGCTGTATTTCAGTTTCGCAATAGCTTTGAGTCTTGCAAGAATACTCGGCGATTTAGGCTCAAAATCTTTCCTCACTTTTTCGCTACCCGTGGGAATACTCATGTTAATTCGCAAGCGCTGAAATTGCTGTAAAATATCGATATCTCTAGTTATCATAGGACTGCGAGTTTGGATCACTAATGTCGGTTGATAGGGAATCATCACTTCTAACAAGTGTCTAGTTAGTTGTTCTTTAGATTCAATGGGCTGATATGGATCAGTGACACTACTCATGTAAATGCTAGGTGCTCGACCGGGTTGTTTTTTGTACCATTTTTGCAGCTCTTTATTTAGAAGTTCCGCTGCATTTTGCTTAATGATTACCCAATTTCCCCAATCCTGCCGCATCTCTGAATTAGGGCTAAAAGCAGCAGCATAACAATAGCTGCATCCATACTGACAACCCCGGTAGGGATTTAGCGTAAAATCGTAAGCATTGATAAATCCAGTAGCTTTGTTAAGCACTGACTGTGCATTTTGTGCATACACTTTGGCACTGCCAAAGTTTTCTCGGAGTAAAACGGTGTGTTTTTCGGCGGAATATCCCTCATACTTAGACTTGACCATGATTGAACCTGCTACCGTATTAAAATCGCAAACGTTTAGGAATGAGAAAGGCGATCGCGCTTCGATATTACTACTTTACCGCACTAAACAACTGTTAGTAAAGGAGTGGAGGATTACTCTAATTTATAACATTTTATTAATGAGCCAACAAGTCAACTTTATAAACTTCATGCTAAGCTCGATCGCGAATGTAATGCAGCTTACGGAGTTACTGACAGCGACGATATTTTAGGAAAAGTGCTGGAATTAAACCTAGAACTGGCAGAAAAAGAAAAACGGGGAGAACCCGTAGTTGGGCCTTGTGTCCCAACTAACTAAAAATACTAATCGCTGTTACCATAATTTTTGTAAATCTGGGTATAATCACATAAATAGTTGATATAGATCACAAACACTCTACTCTAAAAACAGAGATACTAGGGGAAGAGTTGAGTTTTGAGTTAAAAATTTCAAAATTCACTATTAATAAACACTCAAAACAGTTTTCCGCCTTCAGCATAAGTGCATTCTGCTTTTATTCGCTCAATTACTCCTAATTTGTTTGGGAGGAACTTCCCATGTTATTATTTACCCACAGTCATTCCAAAAATAGCAAGGTAGAGCAAAAGCACTATGCTCAAAAACATTTGTTACCGACTTCAACTATTAATCTAACTGGGCTAAAGGCAGAATGCAACCATTTGCGGATAGGCCAAAAAATTAGCTATGGCTATGCTTTAGCTATCGGCATAGCGATTTTGGGGACTGGTGCGGGACTGAGATTGGGAGACTACTTTCGCAAGCAAGCTTTAGTTCAGGTGAATGTTGCTGGGCAGCAGCAGCAACTGCTGCAAAATTTGCAAAATACCGTATTTGAAACCCGATCGCACGCGGCGAGATTGCCAGTCGTTTTGGGAAACACTGTGGCGCTGAAATACGAAAAAGATCGATTTTTTGGGCAAATCCATCAGGCGAAAATCTTGATTTCAGAAATTGAATCTTTCGCACGAGAACATCCCGATAGACTAGCAACAGAAGAGGCAGCATTGCAGGATCTATTGAAGAAATCTGCCCTCGTCATTGATTACTACGGTAAGCTAATTAAATTGCAGTTAAAAGAAGCGGATGTTTGGAACTTGCCACCCAATAGCATTGAGTCCGCACAGCTACAAATGTTGAGGACTAGCAGCGGCCAAGAGGCGATCGTACTAGATCACCTTGCTCAAAGTTTAACTGACCTAATTTCTACCGTAGAAATTCACAAACAGCAAGGAATCCAAGCATTAGAAGAAGCTGGAAGTTTGCGAAACCGAATTATTCTCGGAAGTATGCTAATTTCAGCACTCATCGCCGCCACCCTAGCGGAGAAAACCAGCCGCGCGATCGCCCAATCCCTCGAAACTCTTACTAATGTCGCTCAGCAAGTCGCTCGCGAATCGAATTTTAACCTCCAAGTACCAGTCACAACAGACGACGAAATCGGAGTTTTAGGGGCCTCTTTCAATCAATTGATTCAGCGAGTTAACGAGTATACAAAAGAACTCAAACAAACTCAATCCCTCTTAATTCAGACCGAAAAAATGTCATCTCTCGGTCAAATGGTTGCAGGGATAGCCCACGAAATCAACAATCCTGTCAACTTCATCGGGGGCAATATTGACTATGCCAACCAATACATCGAAGATTTGGCAGGTTTGGTAACTCTCTATCAAGAATATTATCCCAATCCACCAGATGCTATTCTAGAGCGCATCGAAGACATTGAACTCGAATTTCTCAGAGAAGATTTGCCAAAAACCCTCTCTTCGATGAAAATGGGAGCCGATCGCATTCGCGAAATTGTCGTATCCATGCGGAATTTTTCGCGATCGGACGACGGAAAAATGAAATTAGCCGACATTCACGAAGGAATTGATAGCACCCTCGTAATTCTCAATCATCGGCTCAAACAAGGTATCCAAGTTATTAAACAATACGGCAAGTTGCCTGCGGTTGAGTGCTATCCCGCGCAACTGAATCAAGTATTTATGAATATTATTTGCAATGCAATAGATGCGCTGGAGGAAGTGAAAAAAGCAGACAAAGGCTATTCGCCAACGATTTGGATTAGCACGGAAATTACAGCCGACAATACTGTCACCGTCAAGATTAGGGATAACGGGCCGGGAATTGCCTCCGCCAGCGCCCAACAGATATTTGACCCATTTTTCACAACAAAGTCGATCGGCAAAGGTACTGGATTGGGATTGGCTATTTCCTATCAAATCCTTGCCAAGCATCACGGCAAAATTGAGGTAAATTCTCAAATAGGACAAGGCACGGAATTTGTGATTACTTTGCCAGTTGCTGCTTAATATCACGCGGGGCGATCGGGATGAACATAAAAAATCGGTTCCGACTGTCGCAGAATTCCCCAAACCAGCCGATTTGCTCAACCAGTTGAAGACCCGACGTAAAAAGTCGGGGGCGAACTGGGCAGATATAGAGAGAGGCGCTTTTGGACATAGTAGAAAATTATTAGCGCGAAAAATGAACGGATAACAGAACTCTTGGTGACAAGAAATCTGAAACCGTTGAATCACAAATCATTGAAGTGGATGGGGGCGGAGGGACTTGAACCCACACGACCGTTTCGGGTCAACGGATTTTAAGTCCGTAGCGTCTACCATTCCGCCACGCCCCCCTTTGGTCAAGCTGCTGTGGTTTTGAGCCACTAAGAGCAACAGCCTTTTATTCTACAGCCAAAACCCCAATTTACGCAACCCCTAATCAAAAAATTCCCAAAAGTCGCGCTGGATCTCCGCAAGCGGTACAATAGTTAACCAGCTAACGGAGCGTGTCAACCGACTTACCCGTGTTATTATTCCCCTAAAGCAAATCTATGTATATTACCTTACTGCTTTACGCCGTCTTGGCAGGAGCCTACCTCCTAGTAGTACCCGCGGCCACCTACGCTTACCTGAACAGTCGCTGGTACGTCGCTACCTCTTTTGAGCGCGGCTTCATGTACTTCTTGATGTTCTTCTTCTTCCCAGGTATGTTTCTCCTAGCTCCATTTTTGAATTTTCGGCCCAAACGGCGGCAGATAGAAGCCTAAATGCGACGTATTGACGTAATTGGAATCAGTGTCGGCTTTTTTGTAGCAGGTGGGTTTGTCTACTTGCTACTGCAATTTGCCGGACTCGACAGCATGAATGCAGGGATTTGGAGTCAGTTATTTTTGGTCGCCGGCTTGATTGGCTGGCTGGTGACTTATTTATTTCGAGCAGTGACTCAAAATATGACCTACAGCCAGCAATTGCAAGACTACAAAGAAGCTGTCTTGCAGAAGCAGCTAGATGCACTCACTCCTGAAGAATTAGCCAAACTTCAAGCCGAAATTGAGCAGGAAAAAGATAATTAGTCAATAGTCATTAGTTCTCAGTTATTAGTTATTAGTGAGCTATTAGTGATTAGCAATAAACTCTGAACTAATGACTGGGGAATAACAACTCATCAATAGTAATATTGACTGCTAATTTAATGACTGATGATTGAGATCACGTTCCCTAAAATAAGCGCGATAGGTTTGTAGTGAGGACTTCAGTCCGAGGGAGTTTTATGAGGAATGAAGTCCTCACTACAAACAAATTTAATTGCGCTCGATCGAGGGGACATCCTATGATGACTGATAACCAATGACTGATGACTAATAACTAATGACTATTTCTAATTGTTTTGAAACGTTGCGAAAAAGCAACCAATGTGCATTGATTCCTTTTATTACTGCTGGCGACCCAGACTTGGAGACAACGGCTAAAGCACTGCAAATTTTGGATGATAACGGTGCAGATGCGATCGAGCTTGGCGTTCCCTATTCTGACCCGCTAGCTGACGGGCCGGTGATTCAAGCCGCTGCTACAAGGGCTCTACAGCGGGGAACGCGGTTAGATGCGGTGCTGGAAATGGTAGCGAAAGTTAGTCCGAATTTGCGATCGCCCATCATTCTCTTCACATACTACAACCCGATTTTGTACCGAGGTATAGAAACGTTCTTGCAGCAAATCAAAAGTGCTGGAGTTCAGGGATTGGTTGTACCAGACTTGCCCTTAGAAGAAGCAGACAGTCTCATCCAGCCTGCCAACAAATTAGGAATTGAACTAACATTATTAGTTGCTCCGACAAGCCCCAAAAGTCGCATAGAAGCGATCGCTCGTCAGTCTCAAGGATTTATTTACTTAGTCAGTGTGACGGGGGTTACGGGAGTACGCGAAGGCTTAGAAACTAGAGCAAAAGAGTTGCTGCAAGAACTCCGCACCGTCACCGACAAACCCATTGGCGTCGGGTTTGGTATATCGCAACCCGAACACGCTCGCCAAGTGAAAGAATGGGGTGCAGATGCTGCGATTGTTGGCAGTGCTTTTGTCAAACGCTTGGCTGAAGGAACTCCAGAACAGGGTTTAGAGGCGATAGGCGAATTCTGCAAGAGTCTAAAAACAGCGATTCAAAATGCTTAGCAACTGTGCAGATACTTTCAGCCATTAGACAGATGTGTGCGATCGGGATGTGTCGCCACAATTGCGATTAAAGACCTTGTTGTACTTGAGATCATACACCACCTTCCTTCTAGTTCCTGACTAGAAGGTTTTTTTTGAACCCAACACGCACAACATTTCAACATAGTGCGCGCATGGAGAACCAAACAGCTATCTAGGGAAACGACTTTGCCTTGTCCGGTGCGGGGTGCTGCGACTTTTAATAATTGGTACAAGATTGAGGATGATTCATTCCTTCTTCCTGATTGCTGATTTCTATCCGCTCGTAAAGCCGAAGAGCCTTCTTCGTTCTTCGTTCTTCGTTATTCGTTCTTCGTTCTTATTTCTGCCTTCTTCCTTCTGCCTTCTACTATAACTTGAGGAATGTAACTTGGGATAGATGAAAAGCTACGGTTTCTATTCGTATACTTAAAAAGTGTTTAAGTGCCTAATTTGGTAAGGCTAGACATCTACAAAGCCACAAGGCATTTGAGCATCTCACAATAGAAAGGAGCATTTTTATGAACAGACTAACTGCATTTGTGAAAAAAATTCGAGCTGTACAAATTTTAACAGTGTTTCTGGCTGGCATTTTAGTATTAGTGAGTACGGCCTGCAGCAACGGCCCTGAGATGATGGCAGGAAAAACTGATGTGATGACAGGAAAAGGAAAAACTGCCGACCAAATTAGAGAAGAAGTGCCTTCAGGGGCTGTAACGTCCGAATTCAAAGGCGGCATGAACGACTACCCCGATGTCGATCCCAGAAACAAAAAGATGACAACAACAGAAGCAAAAGCTGAGCTTCTCAAAGAGCAAGCGCAGCACCGCATCGATACCAAATCTAGCAACAATGTAGGCGAAAATGTGCGGCGGGTAGCGGATGACGCGCCTGACAAACTCGGCCAAGCTGGTGAAAAGGTGAAGGAGGATGCTCGCACAGCCCAGCGCAAAGCTGATGACTTTGGCGACAAAACCAAACAAGGCTTTGCTAATCTTAAAGAAAACACTCGCGAAGGCTTGAAGGGAGCAAAAGATATTGTTAAAGAAGCCACGCAGGGAGCAAAAGAAAGAGCAGCAGAGGGTACAGAGTCTCTGAGATATGGTACCAGCGGTGGCCAAGAAAATATCAATGATGCAGCACGAGATGCAAGATAAAACGCTCAAGATGCCTCAGACAATATTTGCTAGAAAGTGAATCTAGATATTGACTGAACTCCACGAACGGCAGAAAGAGCGACAGACGACTAATCTCAAATAACGCTGTTTCCTTTTGTGGAAGCTACATTCCGACAGGGGTTAAAACCCCTGTCGGAATGTAGGTAAAGTCAATGGATTTTAGATTTTAGATTTTAGATTTTAGATTTTAGATTTTAGCATTGACCCCACGGAGAAATTCGGGGGGCAAGTTTCATCGGATACAGGTTTTTGATTTCTGGACGGATGAATCCGGGCGCTTGCATCCTTGATGTTTTCGGTCATGTGAAGACTACTGAGTATTAATATTTGATTTGGTTTTAACCCCTGGGAGGGCTATTAGGCCGGAAGTAGAGTGGAGGAGGGTTTCACCACAATGCAACGGCCCTGTCATTTTCTAGAGGGGACTGGAATGCCACTTTTTTCACCACAGATTCTTTATAATTTCTATACATTATATTTAGATTTTTTAAGGTAATAACTTTTTGACACGCTTCGCGGAAATTTGGGCGATCGAGCTATATTAAATTTAATTAATTAGCAACTGTATTTTTTAAGACATAATACGGCAGTGTTTTTACGGTATTTCGCGTTCATTTAATCGCATTTGAGATTAACAACAGAAACTTATACGTAAGTAAAAAGCTTTAATCGCGATCGGCAACGTATAAAATGTTGTTTTTTAACAGATAATGGGATTTTTTGATCTACATCTCGAAAATTATGCTGTTTATGCCCTAAGATATATAGACTAAGTTTTGTCAAGTTAATGTCTGGGTTGAGGTCAGCCGATATGGACAAAATAATAAATGCAGTAGATTTGAATACGGTAATACCGGGCTATCGCGCGATCGCTCAATCGTACACAGATTCTCGATCGGCGATCGATAGGTTCATGCGCGGCAAAGACCGACAACCTGCCGCGGAAATTCTCAAACCTGCGCCATTGTCGCGGAGGATTTGCGGGAGGCAGTTCTGCCACAATCCCAAAAAGTTGCATTAGCTACCGTTAATTGCATCGGTAGAAATAGTCCTCAACCGAACAGACATTCTCGACGAACTCGAACGCAGACCGATTATTTACAAATACATTAAACCTTCCAATCTTTCAATTGATTTTACCTGTTACCTGCTAGATGGAGGAGTATAAATTTTAGCAAAAAGAGGCCACGGATTCGGGATATATTCGAGCCGTAATCCGCAGCCTATCGACAGGCGAAATCGAGGCAAACCTTATCTTGGGAATTGTGTTTTGATGCTAGTAACGATGATGCACGACTTTTATGATGCACTGGCACATTTGGCAATCTATGCAGATGCCGCACCGGCGGAGCGCCAACAAATCCTGAAGCGCGTTGGGGCTAGTCAGAAAAAACTCAAAGAATTCGCGCACCATACGCCGATCAATTACCAACACAAGTTCGATCTGGTTGAGGCAGAATTGCTGGGTGTTTTGGGACAGGCAGCAGAAGCCATGGAGCTTTATGATCGAGCTATTACAGGAGCTAAAGCTAACGAATATGTCAATGAAGAAGCTCTTGCTTGCGAACTCGCTGCTAAGTTTTACCTGTCATTAGGAAGGGAAAAAATTGCCAGACTCTACATGATAGATGCCTATGATTGCTATGTCCGTTGGGGAGATAGATCCAAAATAGATGACTTAGAAAAACGTTATCCTCAATTATTAAAACCGATTTTAGAACCCGCAAAACTCCCTGAACATCCATTAACAAATTTTCCAACACCTGCTGGGCAAAATCAATCGCTTCATCAATCCATTCATCCATCCATTCATCCGTCTGTTTCGGCGAGCGTCTCAGATTTCGGAAACTTTTCAACAGTGCTCAAAGCTTGTCAAGCGCTCTCTAGTGAAAGAGAACTCGATCGACTAATTGCCAAACTGATGAAACTGGGAATGAAAAATACAGGAGCTGACAAAGGAGCACTGATTTTGTCAAACGGCAATCAATGGGAAATCGCGGCTACCAGCTCGCTCGACAATTCGGGACTCGAGTGGGCGATCGACTTATCATCGGCAACACTCAATGAAAATAGCGATATCTTGCCCCTCAAAATTGTTGACTGCGTTAAAAATTTATTGAAACCTGTGATTGTTCGGGAGCTCGCTCAACAACGTGATTGGGATTCCGACTCCTACATCCTCAAATACCAACCGCAGAGCCTGTTGTGTTGGCCGATTCTCGATCGAGGCAACTTAGTTGGCATTTTGTATCTGGAAAATCGCTTAACCGCAAAAGTTTTTACCCGCGATCGCCTGCAACTTCTCAATCTCCTGTGTTCCCAGGCCGCCATCTGTTTGCAAAATGCTCTGCTATATAAAAAATATCAGGATTACAACCAACAATTAGAGCGATCGCTAGTACAAATTAGCAGAACCGAAGCTCAGCTTGCCGATCAGAAAAAAATGCTCCAAGCGATTCTTGATGTCGCTCCGATTTGGATTTGGATGGTTAATCCCAGTGGTAAAGTACAGTTTTTGAACAAAACCTTTTCTCAAAATGTGGGCGTGCCTGTGAGCGCTTTCCTTGCTGTCGAGCATTACAAAGATATACTGGGAGAGGATGCAGCCGGGTGTCTGGTTTCAGATGCCGCCTGCCTTGCCCAAGATTTGCCGCATTACTCCAGCGAATCTCTCAGATTTGTTGATGGTAAACTACACTATTTAGAAGTCACGAAAGTGCAGCTAAAAAATTGCCAAGGTGAGACGATCGGGATTATTGGTTTGGGTGTTGATGGCACCGATCGCAAGCGAGCAGCGGAACTTTTGCAAGAGCAAAACCAACAGCTAGAACAAACTTTAAAAGATTTACAGCAAGCGCAACTGCAACTCGTGCAAAACGAAAAAATGTCGGCTTTGGGCAATTTAGTCGCCGGAGTCGCCCACGAAATCAACAATCCGATTGGGTTTATTTCTGGGAATTTAAGCGAAGGTAAAAGAAGTTTAGAAGATGTTATAGGACACTTAGAATTGTATCGCTCCGCTGCATCGCAATCGGAAATAGCAGACCACGCCGAAGAGATAGACCTCGATTATCTTTTGGAAGATTTACCGAAGATGATTGATTCAATGCAACTTGGGTGCGAGCGCATTTGCAGCATCAGCAACAGTTTGCGTACCTTCTCCCGAGGCGACAAAGACTACAAAGTTCCTTTTAATATTCACGAAGGCATTGATAGCGCTGTTTTAATTTTGAAACACCGCCTCAAAGCAAACGAACACCGCCCGCAGATCGAAGTGATAACTAAATACGGCAATCTCCCTAAAATCGAATGTTTTCCCGGTCAATTAAATCAAGTTTTCATGAACCTGCTCGCCAATGCGATTGATGCCTTAGAAGAGTCAAATTTAGGACGCAGTTTTAGTGAAGTTGTCGCAAATCCAAACCGTATCACGATTGGCACTGATGTACTGGACAAAGGACATATAAAAATTAAAATTGCTGATAACGGTATCGGGATGAAAGAGGAAGTTAAACAGCAGATATTCGACCATTTGTTCACGACGAAAGGTGTCGGCAAAGGAACTGGATTGGGGTTGGCAATTGTCCATCAGATTGCGGTAGAAAAACATGGCGGCAGCATCGAGGTGAATGGCGAGCCTGGAGTTGGCACTGAGTTTGCGATCGTTTTGCCTGTGAAGGGATAAATTTGAATTAAAATTTAATGTTTTTTGGGCGATCGGGTAATTAAGATATACTGACTTTGATTGGGGTCTTTTTTTGAAAGCCTTGGCATAACGATTTTAAAGTAGGATCATTTTTTTGATCAAGCAGTCTGGTTTACAAGCTGTTGCTACTGTACTTAATGAACCTGGAATATGCTGTATTTTAGACACCCTATAAGTGAGCGCGTCACCCATTTTTATTTGGGAGGTGTTTATTATACAAAAAATTTAATCACGAAGGCTTCGCCCTACAAAAATTTATCTTAAATTTAACCAATCTTGAATTTCTTGCGCTAACCAAGCCGCCTCAACCTCTTTCAAATTTGTTGCTAAAGTATAAAAGTAAGTTCCCCTCTCGTTACCTGAACGAATCCTGATTTGATTTCCCTGATAAGTATTGTATAGAAAAGCACCCAAGATCTCAGAAACTTCCCCCCTTTGTCCTAAATAACTCCAACCAAATATCTGATGTTCCAGTTTAAAGTAGTTCCGGTTAAAGGTAATTTTAGTACCATTGCCCAAAATCTTAAGTAACATACTTGCTACCAGCGGAAAAAATCCTAATCCCATACTGAAATTTACTTGCAAATATGCTAAGACTATCGGCCAAGATAGCAGTATAGTTAATATTCCTATAAAAGCACCTAAAAAAGGCTTTCTGGCTAAAGTAGACGGAATTTTAATGTTTAACTCCGTTGCTGATTTGCTAACTTGAATGCGACAGTGAGGTGGTTTAGCAATTTTCCAAACAGTCGGAATTTGAAGATTAGCCCCTTGTATTTTTCCCGATTTAGAAGCTGCTAAAGCCTCTCTAGCCTTGCTGAAACGCTTTTCTAAGGCGATTTCCGTCATCTTCTCAATCCAGCTTACCAAAGTGGGATTCACACTCACGCGATCGCTAAACTGAATCCGAGAATCTTTCTGTGGCAAATCCGCCGGAGTCATCCCCGTTAACAAATGAATTAAAGTAGCTCCCAAAGCATACAAATCCGAAGCCGCCACCGCCCGCCCCCAAAACTGTTCTAAGGGTGCATAACCACTCGTTCCTACCACTGTAAACGTTACACCTGTCACCGCCGCTTGAGCTTGTACCGCACCAAAATCTACTAGATAAACGTGCTGATCTTCCCCCCAAATCAAATTACTAGGCTTAATATCTCGGTGCAAAACTGGGGGGCTTAATTCATGCAAATAAATTAAAATTTCCAGCACTTCAGTGGCAATCTTTCGTACTTGTTTTTCTGAAAACTTCTTGCCTTTTTCTAACAATTCCTGAAGTGAAAATCCCGGAATATAATCTTGCACTAAGCCAAACCAAGGCAATCCTGCTCCGGCTTCCCGCTCTAGGGAAAAATAATCTCGATAGCAAGGAATGCGGGGATGATTTAGCGCCTGCAAAACTTGTGCTTCTCTTTCAAAAAGCTTGAGCTCTTCCCAGTGCATTTCCGGGCTAAAAGCTAACATTTTCAGCGTAACCTGTTCTTGAGACTCTAAATCCACTGCTAGCCAAGTTTGATGACCGGCGGCTGTGCGTCCTAAACGCTGTTGCAATTGATAACGTTCTTGTAAAATTTTTCCTGTATCTAACACAGCATTGCCCTCCTGCTTTGAATTCTACAAAATGGCCTTAACTATGAAATTAATGACGGCTCTCCTACCCCGCTCATTTTTACTCATAATTGTTAAATCACACGGTCGAAGATTAACTATTTTGGCGACAGCATTAAATTGCTAATACAAGTAATTAGAGGTGCATTTCTCCATTCGGCATGATTGTACCGCGCAATTGAGCACCCGCTAAATTAGCCGTGCTCAAATCTGCCCTAATCAAAATTGTGCGGTGCAAAATTGCCTCCCGCAAATCTGTTCTAGCCAGGTAAGCATCAGTTAGATCGGCTTCACTCAAATTTGCCTGATTAAAATTAGCTCGACTCAAATCAGCCCTCACCAAATTAGCTCGACTTAAGTCAGCCATAACTAAATTAGCATTGCTCAATTTAACATCAGGAAGAAATGCACCCCGCAAGTTAGCGCCAGCAAATTCAGCATCAAGTAACACAGCTCTTTCCAACTTAGCATTTGTCATTACAGCCCAGGAAAAATTTGTTTCTACCAAAGTTGCTTCAGTCAAAAATACGCCATCTAAAATAGCTTCGCTCAAATTCGCCTGAGTCAGATTTGCTTCCCCCAGTGATGCTTCTGTCAAATTCGCGTGACTGAGATTAGCTTTAGTCAAATCTGCACCTTGCAAATTGACGCCCCGCAAATCTGCACCTTGCAAATTTGCACCCCGCAAATTTGCACCCTCAAAAAGCCGCACCTCCTTCCGCAAATTTGCAGCCCGCAAGCACGCACCGCGCAAATCTGCACCTTGCAAATTCACACCTCGCATATCTGCATCGCTCAAATTTGCATCAATAAAAACTGCCAAAGAGATGTTAGCTTTGCGAAAGTCTGCACCTTGCAAAGTCGCTCCGTGGAAGTCGGCATCGGACAAATTTGCTCCGCTCAAGTTCGCTTGATTTAAGTTAGCACCGCACAGCTTTGCATTAGTTAAATTTGCACGCTGGAGGTTAATTCGGCTTAGATATGACATCGCTAAGTTTGCACCGCAGAGGTCAGCACTGCTTAAATTGACGCCAATTAAATCGGCACCGCTCAGGTATACGCCTCGGAGATTCATACCTTGAAAATCTAGTTCTCCTGATGTATATCGCCTTAAAATTTCGCTGGCATTCATATTGGTTTTTGTTGTTAATTAGGTACAATCTGCTATTTCTAGACTGCTTAAATTTCTGTTCGCGCAGGCGGACTTAGTTTTTGTAGCCCCAGACTTGAGTCTGAGAAATTTGATGAAATTTCTTGAATTTCAGTTGACGCAGGCCGACTTAGTTGGTGTAGCCTCAGACTTGAGACGGGGCATTTAATGAGTTTGATTGACAAATTCTTGAGTCCAAAAAACTGTTTTGCTACCTAACTGTCGCCCGTGAATTTTCACATGAGTAAGATATTTTGATTTTAAAGTACACAGTTTTTTGTGAATGTAGGTAGCTGTCGCCTGTTGGTTTGGTACTTCAGTAGACTCCAGAATTATATGGAGCCAACCATCTTTAAATCCCGCTGTAGCAACAATTCCTTTAGGCTGTAGCAATTGATTAATCAATTGGGCTATCGCCTTGGGTTTGCCTTGCTTTGCCATTTCCAGAAGCTGATACTGATTTGTTTTATGGCTAGAGTTTTCCGGCGGTATTTCTGAAATATCGTCGCTCAGGTTTTCTGGGATTTCCGAAGGATATTTACCGCTTTCTTTTGACTCCAATTCGCTCAAAATCTCCAGCAATTTATCGGTAAACTTCTGAACTTTCCCTACATACCCTCTGAGATTTTTATATTTCCAGTACAAACGCTCCTCTACACTTCCCGTAGAAAATTTTCCGTTCAAAGCAGCTTCTAACTGGGTGAATATATTTTCTATTTGCGCCGTTGCGGAGTTAGCACTTTGACTGACTAATTCTGTCATTTCTTCTTCCAATTCCAACTTGCGTTTGATGGAATCGCTAATATTTATAATAACAGGAGCCGCCGGTTCTAAAATTTCGATAATAGTCGGCATTTCTGCAACTGGGAATGTTTCTACCATTTCCGGTCTGAAATCAGTAGCATAATTATGGCTGGTTTCTGGTTTTTTAAACTGTACATTTTCGGCCGTGTCCGGCACTAAGTAACTCTTTTGGGGGTCATAATGATAGTGAGCTGGAGCAGCTTGAAGGATGTGAGTAATCTCGCCTGGATCAAAATAATCGCTGCGCCTTTCCACCAGCTCGCTCTCTTCATAAACACTGTTGTTTAAATGTGTCTGATCGTAATCTTCACTACCCGAAGATTCGGCTTCATAGGATTCTTCCTGTTGCATTTTTGCATAACAAGGATTCATCGCTTTGATGATTACGCTTGCAGCTTGGTCGTTTTCATCTCTGTTGTCGAGATTGCTAGCAGTTGTGTACAATCGAGATTCGAGTTCGGCTAGGCTGCCACAGACATTAAACAGTTGTCGCAGTAGATTGTCAAGTTCTTGAGTTTTCAGCAGTAGCCAATCGCGATCGCTAAAAGTAAACTCGTGATAAAGAGTAGAAAAAATTAGGATTTTCGCCCTCAGCGGATTTGTTTGCTGCAAAATTTTTTGTCTGACATCAAATAAGTTTCCGGGGTTTCTTGCCCTTTCTTCGCTGCTGGGTACTTCCGAACTAAAGTGCTCTTCAAATGCGGGAGCTTCCTGACCGCCAAAACTAGATATGTTTATTTCTAATTTGGTAAAATCTTCAAATTCATACAGCCTGCTAAGTTGACAGACTATGAGGTCTGCTACTAAAGCATACTCGGTTTTTTTATTAACCTTAGAGACTATATTATTTAAAACTGCTTCAATATCTTCTAACCTGCTGTATTTGGCGCACAGCTCTTCAATTAAAAGTCTTACATCTGCGCTGGCGAGTTGGGCAGGATCGTTTTCCCAGGACTCTTTACAAGCAAAAAATATTATTTTTTTAATGCGCGAAAGATTCACGTCTTGTTCTAATTCGCGAACAACTTCATCTAAAATAGATAAAGCTTTCATAGTTTTCCTCCCATAAAAATACCCTGTCAACACTCAGCAAGAAATAATACAATTATACCACATTTGATAAATGCAAGACTTTGATGCGATCGTCATTGGCAGCGGTATTGGGGGCTTAGTCGCCGGCTCGATGCTAGCTCGCTACGGCAAGCGGGTGCTCGTCTGCGAGAGCCACATCATAGCGGGCGGGGCAGCTCACAGCTTTTCGCGCCGGAGATTTCACTTTGATTCGGGGCCTTCTTTTTATTGCGGTTTGACTGACCCCCGGTCGTTTAATCCTTTGCGGCAAGTTTTTGATGTTTTGGAGGAATCGATCGCAGCAATTCCCTACGATCCGCTGGGGCATTACCATTTTCCAGAGGGAAGTTTGCCGATTTATGCTGATGCGAGAAGTTACTTAGATGCTGTAGCTAAGTTCGCACCGCAAGGTGCTGTAGAATTACAGCAATTTCAACAAAACTTATTAGTTTTGTATGAAGCTTTGCGTGGAATTCCGGCTTTAGCGCTGAGATCCGACTGGCAGTTAATACCTGTTTTGCTGTCTCGGTACTCTCCTGCTTTGCTGAAGCTGTTGCCGCTAGTAGGTGCGATCGCGGGTTCAGCAGGTTCCTTGATGGATCGGGACGTGCGTGACCCTTGGGTGCGACGTTTGATCGATTTGGAGTGCTTTTTGCTGTCGGGTTTGAAAGCGCACGGAACTGTCGCGCCAGAAATAGCTTTTATGATTGGCGAACGATCGCGCTGTGCGATCGAATATCCTGTAGGTGGCAGCGGTGCGATCGTCGATGCTTTAGTCAGAGGTTTGCAGCGCTGGGGAGGAAAATTGCGCCTGGGCTCTCCCGTCGAGCAAATATTAGTTGAATCCGGCAAAACCACCGGCGTTCGCTTGAAAAATGGCGAAGTTATCCGCGCCTCCATTGTCATTTCAAATGCCACCGTCTGGGATACTTATACAAAATTACTGCGCCCTGAAGATTTGCCGGAAAGCTACCGAAAAAGCGCTTTGTCGATGCCCGCAGTAGACAGTTTTATGCACCTCCATTTAGGAATTAAAGCCGAAGGACTCAAAGGTTTGACCGGCCACCACGTCGTCGTTCACGATAGCAAGATTGACATTACAGTACCCGGAAATACTTGCATGATTTCGATTCCTACAGTGTGGGATGCAACTCTCGCGCCGCCCGGACATCACGCCATTCACGCTTATACATTGGAACCTTACGAAGGTTGGAAATATGGCGAATTGTATCAGCAGAAAAAGCAAGAGCGATCGCAATCTCTGTTTCAAGCTTTAGAAAAAATTATACCGGATTTGCGATCGCGGATAGTCTTAGAGTCGATCGGCACACCGCTAACCCACGCCCGATTTTTGCGCCGATATCAAGGAACTTACGGGCCTGCAATTGCCGCCGGAAAAGGCACATTTCCTGGGCCGCAAACACCAGTCAAAGGCTTGTATCGGGTGGGAGACAGCACCATGCCAGGAATTGGCGTCCCCGCCGTCGCAGCATCGGGTATTTTGTGCGCGAATACTTTGGTAAATTCGGATGTTACAGCACAATTTTTGTAAGGGAAGGAAGTTCGGCAACGGATTATGTAACGGATGTAACGGATGTTAGGAAGAAGGAAGAAGGAAGAAGGAAGAAGGAAGAAGGAAGAAGGAAGAAGGGAGAAGGAAGAAGGAAGAAGGAAAATTAACTGGTTCCCTGCCTCTGGCTGGGAACCGAGATCCAGAGGCTCTGCCTCGCTTGCAAAAAACAGGAGGCAGAGCAATAGTGAAATGCGTTCCCAGCCAGAGCCAGGAAACGAGGAAAACGAGGAAAAAACTACTTTTTACAAAATCTGCCTGCTGCCAAAACTGATTATCCACCAGCGGCAAAAGCGCCCATAATTGCGATCGACAAAGCCAAACCTGGCAACAGCAGCAATCCTAACATCAAAGCATCGTGTCCGCTCATCACTTTCTCCTGATATTTACCTTTGACATTATACTCTATAAACCGCCATCTTGCCTCGACCTTAATAATTAATTAAAACCGACATATAGATTCAGGATTGACAGGGCAAATTTTATTAACAATGGGATTCCCGCGCAAGTCCAGCGTAGTTAACTTTTGCAAAGATTGCAGGGAACTGATCTCAGAGATTTGATTGTTGTACAAGTCAAGTAAAAATAAGTTATTTAAAGCTTGTAGCGCGCTGCTATCCGAAATCGGATTGTTGAACAGATAAAGTTCAGTCAAATTAGTTAACGATCTCAGCGGACTGATGTCTGATATTTGATTGTTACCGAGGTTGAGTTCAATTAAATTAGTTAGCGATTTCAAAGGACTAATATCTGATATCTTATTTTGGAATAAAACCAATTTGTTTAAGTTAGTTAGAGATCCCAACGGAGTAAGGTCAGATATTTCATTTCCGAATAGAAACAGCGTAGTCAGATTTTTTAAGGAAGCCAGCGGGGTGATATCCGATATTTTATTATTATAAAGGTAGAGTGTCTGGAGTTCAGTTAAATTTGCCAGAGGCGCGAGTTCGGAAACTTGATTATTGTAGAGAATTAGCGCATTTAAGTTAGTTAAATTTTTCACCGGAGTGATGTCGGAAATTTTGTTGTCAAACAAGACAAGTGCGCTAAGATTAGTTAGAGCTTCTAGGGGACGGATGTCTGAGATTTGATTGGTATCTAGAACGAGTCTACTCAGATTTGTTAAACATGAAAGCGGACTGATATCTGATATTTGATTGACATCCATAATCAAAGTTTTCAGATTGGTTAAAGATTGCAGGGGAGCGATGTCAGATATTTGATTACTGCCGAGGATGAGATTAGTAATTTGAGTGAAAGATGAGAGGGGATTGATATCGGTAATTTGAAGATTTTTGAGGTTAAGTTCTGTTGTATTAGAAAGCAGCTCGTTGGCTCGATCGCACTCAGCAGTGTCTGATATTTGCAACAGTATTTCTACCGTATGTTTGGCGCTGGTAGAGAGATTTTCTTTGTGCTTGCACCACTCAGAAAAGTTATTATAAGTTGTCATGGGCTGTGCTGCCTTAATCGATTTTAGATGCGAGATTTGAAATTTTAGATAAGTATAGCAATTCTATTTCATTTGTGAATGACATTTTTTTCGGCTTTTGAGAAATTTCGGCAAAAATTGTGTAAAGTAATCTTAACATCCTTAATTGAATTGCATTCGTAGGAGCCAAGAGCCAACTATGACACCAGAACTAATTTTTAATGTCGGTAATCTGTTCGTTGTGCCTTTCTGGGCAATTATGATTTTATTACCAAACTGGGGAATTACCCGAAAAGTGATGAATTCCTTCATTCCGTTTGCGATGCTCGCCGCTTTGTACATATATTTGTTTGGTAGCAGTCTGACTGCGGAAAATGCGGCAGCTTTGTCCAATCCCAAGCTAGCAGATATTGCTAAGTTTCTGGGGGAGGAAACGGCGGCAGCTACAGGATGGATACATTTTTTAGTGATGGACTTGTTTGTCGGGCGCTGGATTTATTGGGAAGGACAGCGGACAGGAGTTTGGACGGTTCATTCTTTGGCTTTGTGTTTTTTTGCGGGACCTATGGGATTGCTTTCTCATATTGTAACTGCTTGGATTACTCAAAAGTTTTTCCCCAGTTCTGAGGCGGCGGAAACTGTTAGTTCATCGGTTTAGGCAGAGGGTTTTTAATACCTTGGATATTAGATCGCATCAGATTGCATCGGAATGATTAAACCGATGATTAAACCGCGAAGGCGCAAAGTACGCGAAGGAAGAGAAAGAAGAAAATGCAGTTCTTCCTTCGCGCTCTTGGCGTCTTCGCGGTTCATTTAATCTTACGACCTAACAGAACTCGATCTAATACAAACGGAGTTAATATTAATCATCCACTCTTGGACGCAGAACCTAATTATATAAGTTGGACATGAAGCACTTTACCGCTAGAAGTTGGGTGGGGGCTGGTTTATAACTACCTCGTATGTGAATTGCAGATAGAGTGAACTCGCCCGTACAGAATTTTAAGAATTGGCTATGGGCAGGACTAAACGAGCCACAATTAAATTGTTTTCTAACATTTCTATAGAAAAGTTTCCCCCCATTAAGCGTACTGCTCGCTGACAAATTAAAAGATTTTGTACGATCGACCTATTGGAACTAGAAACCGCTAATATATCGGGTTCGGAATCGCCGTTGAAGGCTGCAATTAAGTGTCGATCGCACGCGCCGCTATCGGTCACAGACAATTCTAGCCAATCTTCTCCCAACAACTGAGAGCGAACCTCAATCTTGGCGCCAACAGCAGAGCGCCTGCAAGCCGCCGCCAGCAATTCGCACAGTATCAAATCGAGCTTGATGCTGTCGCCGCGAACGCTCAAAGTCTGGCCGGCCGGCATCGACACAGCAGTCTCTCTGTGTACTTCCAGCAAGACTTTCGACTGTTTGACCAGGGAGGCCGTTCGATCGAGCGATCGCCTCAGCCAAGTGCTCACAGGCACCGCATCTTGTGCGAATTGCAGCCGCCAATGTTCCTGTTTCAGCAGCAAATGAGTTGATCCCAAAGCATTGCCCATTTGCCGCAAAACCTGTTGGTAGCGCAAAATTTTCAGAGCATCCTTTTGTTCCTTCGCCGACTGCAAAATCGACTGACTCAACTCCCCCAACTCCTTCACCCCCGCTCCCACAGTGCGGTAAAACTCCTCAAAACGGCGCTGTTTGTACCAGTTGAGCAACTCCAGATCCAATCGCTGCGACTCCTGGAGCGATTGCACCGCCAAATACCTGCGCCACCAAGCCAACTGAGGGGCCATTGAGCTGAGTAAACTCACCGACAACTCCGACCACTGGCGGCCCGGAGCGTCCGCAGCCACCACAATGCCCGCCGGAGCGTGTTCTGGGGCAGTCCGCAGCGCCACCGTCAGAATCTCGCCAATTCCCGGACTGCGGAGCCACCGCTTCGTCGCCAGTGGGAGTTGGCTCGTGCTCTGTTGCACCACGCTGTTAGCAGCCAGGGTTTGTTGGATCAAAGCATCTGTTTTGACAGGAATCACCGCCTCGGGATTGAGGGCAAATACGGGATTGGCAGCTACCGTCGCCACGATGGAACCTTCCTCGTCACCGGGATTCCAAGTAATTACGGCTACTAAAGGACAGGAAAGTGTCTGGGAAACGTGTTGAGCAAAGTTACGATCGAGCTTTTGTAGCGGCAACTCTGGAAACATCGTCGGTGAAGCAGCAGATATCTCTTGCTCAGATTGCTCATCAGGAGAATGGTGCAAAACCGCCAAACCCGATTTGAGCGAGCGCTCAAATTGCTGATATTTGTCGATTGCCGAACTCTGCTGCCACGAGTGCAGGATCAATCCGAGTTGTTGGCCCACTAGCCGAACTAATTCTTGCTCCGATCGCCTCCAAGTGCGAGTTGCATTGTGTCCGACAACCAGCAAACCCTCGATCGATTTGCCATTGGCGATTTTCGATTTTAGATTGGGGTTTTCTCCCTCTTTCTTTTTCCCCCGAGTGCTCGATGCCAACAGCGATCGCACCCCCGCCTCCCCCAACACTTCCCGCCAAGCGCTCAACCGCCCGTCTTCCTCCCAATTTTCAATAGCCACAGGTTCGCTTTCTTGCAACAGCCCCACGTCAGCCACATCGAGGGCGTTGAGCGGCGACGGCACTGACCTGCGGTTGCGGGGCAGATTTTGGCAGACAATTTCAAAGCGATTTTGTTCTTCGCCGTACAGCAGCAGCAAAAAGTATTCGCATTTGAGCCGCTCGCACAACTGTTCGGCGGTATTTTTCAAAGTCGCCTCCCAGTCAGCATCGCTGTAGATGGCGCGAGCTATTCCCGCAGTTAAATCTCGATCGATCTCAATTTGCTGAATCCTCTCCTCCATCTCCGACACAGGAGCCGTCAGAGCCACTAACTGCGCCACTCCCCGCAGGTAATGCTTTTCATTGTCTTGCCAAATCCGGGGTTCGCCGGCTTCGACTGCCAAAAATCCCAACAATTCCCCTTCTGAAACAATCGGCGCAGCCAAGAGAGAGCGAGCGCGGATTTGCTGCATCAACCGCCCCGTCAGCTCAGTTTTCAGAGAACTTTGAGATTCACCGATCCAAACCATTTCTTCCCTGCCCAAAGCCTGATAAAATTCGCCCAAGTCTTGAACGGTGATGCCCGAAGCCGCTCGGCTCGGCCCGCCCAAACCCGGAGCAACTTCGCGGTTGCTGACTCGGCGCCAAAAATAGCGCCGCTCTCGCTCGAACCAATAAACATTGGTGCGCGTCGGCTCGATAAATTCATGAGTTTGTTCGACCACCGCTTGCAAGTATTGGTCGAGCGATCGCAGTTCCCCCAACTGCGAAATCAGCGCTAAAAGAGACTCATCTGGGTGTTTAACTTGTTGTCGCTGCCAGTCTTTTTCTATTTGGTAAAGAGCAGTTGCCAGCGCTCCAAATACGATCGCCAACTGCGTTTTTTCCCCCGACTTGGGCGATGCTCCCCACACGTCAGTGCCGAGCATAATCACGCCGTAGCAGCGGTCTTTGTAGCGGAGCGGAAACAGAGTCGTGCCTTGAATATTGAAAGTTTGAGCTGCTTTGCGCCATTCTCCGGCTCTACTTTCCGATCGCAAATCCGGGACTCCCACCGGCCGGAGCTGAATCACCACTTGTTCCAGCAAATCCCCCGGACTGAGGGCAAACCGCTGTTTGAGAAAAGACAGGTCGCCGTTAGGAGTTATGCCACCTTTGCCGAATAATCTGTGGGCCTGTCGATCGTACAACCCGATCCAAATCAACCGCCAGTCAAATTCCGTTTCCAAGTAACCGAGTGTGGTCGAAAGTAGCACTTCCACATTCTCCTCTTCTCGGAGAGTCTGGAGAACGCGCTCTAGGGTCGCGATTTGTTCGTCTAAATCCTTTGGTCTTTGCTGCTGCCCCATTTCCAAGCTTCCCCGCACCTTTGTCTAATTTAAAATTACTAACTTAAATATTCAAAAAATTAAAATGCAAAAGAATCAACTTATAATATAATCGTCTCACTTATCCCTCAATCTAAAACAGTGGATAAAGTCGATCGAAGTTGAAGTAAAAACTTCGCCTTCACTGTCTGCTCCTGAATATTTTTATTTCCCTTCTCATTTCTAATTTGTAAATTGCCCCCGTACAAATCATTGGATATTTATCAATCAAGTGTACGCCCGCTGTTGTTTTCCGTATTGAAAACCGATGCCGAGTGGCTGCACAACCGCACTCTCCAAATTCTCGAACTCGCAGCCAGAACCCAGTCAAACCCGGCAACCTGCCAAATGCTCTCCCGATTGCAGAAATCTTTGGGAGTCCAAGATTCTCGCCTCGAACAATCTTTGTGGGGACTGAGCTTTAACAATCCTGTCGGCTTAGCTGCGGGATTTGATAAAAACGGCGTAGCTGCTGACATTTGGGCAAATTTTGGCTTTGGCTTTGCCGAACTTGGCACTGTCACTTGTCAACCACAGCCCGGAAACCCCCAACCTCGGTTGTTTCGCTTGACGGAGGACAGTGCAGCCCTCAACCGCATGGGATTTAACAATCAAGGAGCTGCGGCAATGGCAGCCCGGTTTCAGGCAGCACAGAAACAGTCAAAATTCGATGCCTCGCGCCCTATGCCTCAGTCTCGGTTCCCCTTGGGCATCAATCTCGGTAAATCTAAGGTAACACCGTTAGAGCAAGCGGCAGCCGACTATTTGGAGAGTTTTAAGCTGCTGAAAGATTGGGGCGACTATTTTGTAGTGAACGTTTCCTCTCCGAATACACCTGGGTTGCGATCGCTCCAAGATGCTGCTGGACTCAGCACAATTTTGGAAATTTTGCAACAAGAAAATCAGGGAATCAAGCCAATTTTAGTCAAGATTGCGCCGGATTTAGAGTCGGAGGCGATCGTATCAATCCTCGACTTAGCAAAAACCTACCAACTAGCAGGCATTATCGCCACAAATACCACCATCCGCCGCGATGGATTGAAAACACAAATATTGCGAGAAACAGGCAAACCAATCGCCGAAGAAGCTGGGGGAATTAGCGGGGTTCCAGTGCGGGAGCGATCGACAGAAGTAATCCGATTTATCTGGCAATATACAAAAGGCGAATTACCCATAATTGGAGTTGGCGGCATTTTCACCGCCGAAGATGCTTGGGAAAAAATAGCCGCCGGTGCGAGTTTAATTCAAGTCTACACCGGCTGGGTTTACGAAGGCCCTTGGATGGTGCGCCGGATTCTCCAAGGTTTGCTGCAAAAGTTAGAAGAAAAAGGATTTAATTCGATTTCTCAGGCAGTAGGTTCGGAAAATATTAAGTAGCAGATCCGGACACAACAGTATTGTGTCTTTGGGGCGGATTTATAGCAACCCCTAAAACGGTTGATATAAATAAAAGTTTGATCTTGGGAATTGGGCGAAGCCCAGGGATGAGGCATTGAGTCCCATCCTATTGGGAAATGGGCAAGCCTGTACTATAAAAAGCACAGGCGAGAGATTAGGAATTGAATGTTAAAACTTAAAGATTCATAGCACTCTGGCAGAATACCAGTCTGTATTACCAATAACCAATAATATCAATTCCAGTTACACTCTTTATGATGGGGAGTGGGGAGTGATCCGTGGAGGAATGTGGAATTGTGCGACCTTGACTTGATCGTTCCCATCCAACCGGAAACGATATAACCAATAACCCAAAAATTTACTTGCGTTTAGAAAGTCCTGCCAGTGACCAAGTTAGACTCACCATCATTAAGCGTGCTAGAGCCTTCAAACCATCTTCACCGTGATTTTCAAATGCTTGAGAGTCGGTTTGAGAATTATCATTTTCTGGCAAGTCTTGAGTGGGTGCTGGTTGTTTCAAGTCCGCTTTGTCACAAGATACCTCAAGACTGACTTGTGACTTATGATTTTCTTTTTCTCTCATTTTATGAGTCACCTCCTTGAGTTATTGCATACATAACCCATACTACAAATATAAATTGTTTGTTTCCGGCATTTGGCGATCGAAGTTTGATTAAGTGACGATCGTAATCAGCAAGTGAAGTGATACCCATCACTTAATTGTTATTTTTACTTACTAGCGATGTTTTCACAAATCTGCTACAGTTAATACCTAACAATCACTTTGACGCTCAGTGACATCAAATTGAAACTAAGCCTCGGAAAAGTCAGAATAAACTAAGAAAATAAAGGTGTAGAGCTGATGGGAATTTATCTCGATACTGCAATTGTAGCAGAAGCAAAAGAAGCGAGCAAGTTCGGCTGGCTTTCGGGTATTACTACTAATCCAACCCTCCTGGGAAAAAGCGATTTATCTCCAGATGTGACGCTCACACAACTGTCGAAACTTATTCCGGGGGAAGTGTATTATCAGCTAATGGCATCTGATGTTGATGGCATGGTAGCAGAAGGAAAAGCGGCTTTTAAATTAATTGGACAGCAAACAGTGTTGAAAGTTCCAGCAACGGCGGCTGGTTTTCAAGCAGTAGCGCATTTGTCACCGGAAATTCCTTGCGCGGTGACGGCAATATACAGCGCATCACAAGCAGTTATCTCAGCAGAAGCGGGGGCCAAATATGCGATCGCCTACGTGAATCGCGCCACCAGACTCCTCGGAGACGGTTTTGCTTTAGTGCGGGATATGGCAAATGTGTTGCAGAGAACTAATACTGAGATTTTGGCAGCTAGCATTAAATCGCCGGAAGAAGCGGTAAAAACTTTATTAGCTGGCGCCCATCATTTGACATTGCCTTTTGACGTTTTGCAAGCAATGACAGTTCACGAACTTTCGCAGCAAACTGTTGATGAATTTGCCAATAACGGGCGGGGAATTAGTTATTAGATTTTGCAATACAGAAAACTTCCTTAATTCTGGGGCAAGTATCATTCGCTCGCTGACTGCATATGAGTTTGGCTATTTTGTCTACTGTTGGTAACATTTGTTGATAAATATGACTTTTATGAAGTCAAGGTTATGAATTTTATGAATTGACTTTGAGAGCTGCTTATTGAATGATGTCAATCAACCGCACGGCATCTCCAAACTTCTACTCTTAATAAATATCAGGGCTTATGACCATTACTCGCATCCCCGTAGACTCAACAGGCATCTCTGACCCAGCAGGCGATGTGCAGGGCAACCGCTACTCGGTCTCATCATCCATCTCCGGCGATGGGCGGTTTGTCGCGTTTACACTTCAACAATCCATCTTCCGAATCGGAGCTCCGAACAATAATACTAACAATAGCGACGACATCTTCGTGCGCGACTTGTTAACTAATACCACCACCCGCGTCTCTGTTGACCCAGCAGGCAATCCGGGGAACGAGATATCCTACGACCCCTCCATCTCTGCTGACGGAAGGTTTGTGGCATTTCAATCTGATGCCACCAACCTCGTGCCGGGGGACACTAACAATAGTGGCGACATCTTCGTCCGCGATTTGTCAACCAACACCACCACCCGCGTCTCAGTTGACTCAGCAGGCAATCAGGGAAACAGCTTGTCCCGGCGCTCCTCCATCTCAGGTGACGGGCGGTTTGTCGCGTTTGCATCTGATGCCACCAACCTTGTGCCGGGAGATACTAACAATAGCACCGACATCTTCGTCCGCGACTTGTCAACTAATACCACAACTCTGGTCTCTGCGAGTTCCAGCGGCGATCGGGGGAACAACGACTCTGAATTACCCTCCATCTCAGCCAACGGCAGGTTTGTGGCATTTCGCTCTTTGGCCACCAACCTCGTGCCTGGGGATACTAACGACAGTCGCGACATTTTCGTGCGCGACTTGTTGACAAATACCATTACCCTCGTCTCTGTGAGTTCCAATGGCGATCGCGCGAACGACTCCTCCTCCCGCTGCTCTATTTCTGCTGACGGGCGGTTTGTGGCGTTTTCATCTGATGCCACCAACCTCGTGCCGGGGGACACTAACTTTAGCGACGACATTTTCGTGCGCGACTTGTCAACCAATACCACCACCCGCGTCTCTGTTGACTCAACAGGCAATCAGGGGAACGAAGACTTCTACACTCCCTTCATCTCTGCTGACGGGCGGTTTGTGACGTTTTCATCTGAGGCATCCAACCTCGTGCCGGGGGACACTAACGATAGCGAGGACATCTTCGTGCGCGACTTGTCAACCAATACCACCACCCGCGTCTCTGTTGACTCAACAGGCAATCAGGGGAATAGCGACTCCGAGTTCCCCTCCATCTCCGCCAACGGGCAGAAAGTGGCGTTTTCATCTTTTGCGGCCAATCTCGTGCCGGGAGATACCAACAACGGCCCAGACCTCTTTATTTCTGACACCGGCAACACTTCAGGCGGCATCAATAACTCTCCAAACCTCATCAACGGCACGAACGGCAACGACAACCTGACCGGCACAAACGGCAGCGATAATATCAACGGTTTTGACGGCGATGACGCACTCACCGGCAGACAAGGCAACGATATCCTTGTCGGCGGCGGCGGCAGCGACAACCTTTCTGGCGGCAAAGGTTTTGACACGCTCAACGGCGGTTTGGGAAACGATATTCAAGTCGGCGGTTTGGGCAACGATGTATTTGTTTTAGGTGCGGGATTGGGAGTTGATGCAATCTCTGATTTCACCAACTCTCAAGATACCGTGCAATTAATCAATGGCTTGACCTTCGGACAACTATCAATTTCCTCTGGAACTAACGGCACATTAATTAGAGTAGCCAGCAGCGGTGAAGTTTTAGCTTCTTTGACAGGCGTTGCTCCGAACCTCATCGGCTCTGAAGATTTCATCTCTGTTTAGAGATAGACCGATTCTCATCGGAAGTAGTTACTTTGTCGCACAGAATCTCCAAACTTGTACTCTTAATAAATGTGAGGACTTATGACTATTACTCGCGTCTCAGTTGACTCAGCAGGCAATCAGGCGAACGGCCGCTCCGACGATTTCTCCATCTCCGGTGACGGGAGGTTTGTGGCGTTTTCATCTTTTGCCGACAATCTCGTGCCGGGAGACACTAACAATAGTCGCGACATCTTCGTTCGCGACTTGTCAACCAATACCACCACCCTGGTCTCTGCGAGTTCCAGTGGCGATCGGGGGAACGGTGAATCCGATTTCTACTTCTCCATCTCCACTGATGGGCGGTTTGTGGCGTTTTCATCTGAGGCATCCAACCTCGTGCCGGGGGACACTAACAATACCGAAGACATCTTCGTGCGCGACTTGTTAACCAATACCACCACCCGCGTCTCTGTAGATTCAGCAGGCAATCAGGGGAACGACTTTTCCTACGCCCCATCTATTTCCGCTGACGGGCGGTTTATCACGTTCTCATCTTTTGCCGACAACCTCGTGCCGGGGGACACTAACGATAGCTTAGACATCTTTGTGCGCGACTTGTCAACCAACACCACCACCCGCATCTCTGTAGATTCAGCAGGCAGTCAGGGGAACGATGCCTCCTACAGCCCCTTCATATCCGGGGACGGGCGGTTTGTGACATTTGTATCTGATGCCAGCAACCTTGTGCTCGGTGACACGAACAATAGCAGCGACATCTTCGTGCGCGACTTGTTAACCAATACCACCACCCTCGTCTCTGTAGATTCAGCAGGC
Source organism: Microcoleus sp. Pol12B4 (assembly GCF_036701385.1). Classification (NCBI taxonomy): domain Bacteria; kingdom Bacillati; phylum Cyanobacteriota; class Cyanophyceae; order Oscillatoriales; family Microcoleaceae; genus Microcoleus; species Microcoleus sp. Pol12B4. The sequence goes on from NZ_JAUBQR010000021.1 coordinate 44,887, forward strand.
AATCAGGGGAACAACGGCGTTGGCTACGGTGCTTCCTCGATCTTAGCCAACGGGCGGTTTATCGCATTTGAATCTGGTGCCACCAACCTCGTACCGGGGGACACGAACAATAGCAGCGACATCTTCGTGCGTGACTTGTCAACCAATACCACCACCCGCATCTCTGTTGACTCAGCAGGCAATGAGGCGAACAGCTTTTCCTACGCCCCCTCCATCTCCGCCGACGGGCGATTTGTGACGTTTTCATCTGATGCCACCAACCTCGTGCCGGGGGACAGTAACAATGCAGACGACATTTTCGTGCGCGACTTGTCAACCAACACCACCACTCGCGTCTCTGCTTTAGAGGCAGGCAATCAGGGGAACGGGTCTTCCTATAGCTCCTCCATCTCCGCCAACGGGAGGTTTGTAACATTTTTATCTGATTCCTCCAACTTAGTGTCGGGGGATACCAATAGGACCACTGACCTCTTTGTTGCTGACATCGGCAACACTCCAGGCGGCACCAATAACTCTCCAAACGCCATCAACGGCACTCCCGGCAACGACAACCTGACGGGCACAAACGGCAGCGATAATATCAGCGGTTTAGACGGCGATGACGCACTCACCGGCAGACAAGGCAACGATATTCTCAATGGCGGCGACGGCAACGATATTCTCAATGGTGGCAAAGGTTTTGACACCCTCAACGGCGGTTTGGGAAACGATATTCTCGTTGGTGGCGCGGGCAACGATGTATTTGTTTTAGGTGCGGGATTGGGAGTTGATACAATTTCTGATTTCGCCAACTCTCAAGATACTTTTCAATTAATCAATGGCTTGACCTTCGGACAGCTATCAATTTCCCCTGGAACTAACGGCACATTAATTAGAGTAGCCAGCAGCGGTGAAGTTTTAGCTTCTTTGACAGGCGTTGCTCCCAATCTCATCGGCTCTGAAGATTTCATCTCTATCTAAAGATAGATGGTAAACTGATTACTTGTTCAATCACTTTTACTCAGGGAACATGATTAAACTTGGCAAACAATCACTCGCATTAATAGGCACATTTTTTGCAGTTTTGCAACCAGCAGTTACCGCTCATTCACAAGAAAGTACCAGCGAATTCAGTAAACTTCAATCATTATTAGAAGCGAAAAAATGGTACGAAGCAGATCAAGAAACAGTCTCTCTGATCCGCAACAACTCCGCCAATCTGTCTTGTCCGAACCTCCGCGCGATCGATGGGATGTGGATCCAATCGAGCAATGGCAAATATGGATTGACTCCACAGTTAGAGATTTGGCAGAAAGTGGGCGGTTCTAACTGTCGCACTTGCGAAGGTCAAATTCAAGATTTTAGCAAGCAAGTAGGATGGAACATGAGCTCGCAAGTAAGTCCTATACCAGGGGAGTTTCCTGCCCAGTATCCAACTGTTGCTTCATTAAGTTGCCCAAGTTATGTTGACAGCGATAAAAGCATAACTAGGTACAGTCTTTTTGCTGGCGCGCAGATATCAAGCGTGGAGGGTTACAGAATTTAACCTGTTTTATACTTTTGCCAATTGTGGCAAGTAACAGTTTTAGGACGGGCAATGCCCAGACTTCCATGTCGGAGTCGGGATGGGATTTCTCGTCGCCTCGACTCTTCAATCTAAAATCTAAAATAGTAGGACTATGGCATTCGCCAAATCTTAATAGTGCGATCGGGACTGCCGCTCACAAAAGTCTTGCTATCTCTGGCAATAGCAACAGAACTCACAAACTGACTGTGACCAGAAAGAGTGTTTCTTTCTTTTCCCGTCTTCAAATCCCAAACTATAATATCTCCGCCTCCGCTGATCAAAGTGCGGCTGTCCGGGCTAAAGGCGATCGTCCTCACCCAGCCCGAATGCCCTTTAAAAGTGCGGGTGCGCTTCCCGTCTTGCACGTTCGACAAACGGATCGTATTGTCGGTGCTAGCACTAGCCACAATTTTCCCGTTCGGGCTAAAAGCCACAGCAGTAACCGGGCCCCCGTGACCTGTGATAATTCTTCTGACTTCTCCGGTGCTGAGATTCCACAAACGTAGAGTCTTGTCCTCGCTGCCGCTAGCCAGAGTTTTACCGTCCCGGCTCAAAGCGATGGCGTTTACTCCTCCGGCGTGGCCGCTCAAAGTCCGCAACCTGCTGCCGGTTCTGACATTCCACAAGCGAATAGTTTTGTCATCGCTGCCGCTAGCGAGAATTTGACCGTCCCTGCTAAAAGCGATCGCCTTGACGGCGGCTTTGTGAGCGGGAATCGTCCGCATCCGTCGCCCCGTCTTCAAATCCCAGAGAATCACATTCTTGTCGCCGCCGCCGCTGGCCAAAATCGAACTGTCCGGGCTCACCGCCAGCGTGTTGACCGATTTTTTAGAATGCACCGAATTGAGAGTCCGCACCAGGCCTCCCGTCCTCACCTTCCAAATTTTAATCGTCCCAGAGCTTGAGCTCACCAAAGTTTGACCGTCGGGGGACAGGGCGATCGCATTTACACTCCCGACATTATCCAAACTTCTTTGCAAAAACTGAGTGCTAGGTAAAGTAGAAAGCAGCCACACCGGGTTTGCTGGAAACACCCCATAACGCAGCGAACCGTAAATTTGAGACGCGCCAATACTCACCATCAAAACAGCCGTGCCCGCCAGCAACTTCTTTTTCCAATCAAAAACATCTTTCTCGGGCTTGTTCAATCCTGAATTCAGAGGTCTGAGGCGGTTCATGGAACTCTGCTTCTTCGCCCCAGCCTCCCCGGCAGTTGTGCGAATTTTAGTTTGCCCCGTCGTCGGCAACTGAGTAGGCAACTGACTTTCCGCGCCCTCAAGATTAATTTCCTCCAAGCACTGCAAAACCATCTGCGGACTTTGAGGTCGATTGCCTGGAAAAGGCGCCATCAGATAATCGATTACATTAGCCACGGCGTCGGAAACCTGAGGAGCTCCTTTGCGCCACATTAATCTGCCCGTGCGCGGGTTCTCTGGAAACGCAGTCGGTGGCTTTCCAGTCAGCAAATAAACAAAAGTGCGCCCCAGAGCAAAAAAATCTGACTGCGGAACAGCCTTGCCATTAGT